>CAZBPT010000045.1:6878-16011 GCA_964493875.1 uncultured Bacteroidales bacterium
ATAGAAAATGTTCTTATTAATTTTAATCTTGGTAAATCCTTAGCTGAAGTAGAATTATCAGCATTTTGAGAGATAATAAGTGGATTTGAGTTCTCGTTAACAGCAGAACTTGTTACATAATAATCTTTATTGTTATTCAAATCGTTTTCCATATAAAAAATATACCTGCAAATTTATTATTTTTTTTAAATTAAATAAAATTTATTATATACTTTTATCAAAAATAAAGTATTAATTTTGCAAAAATTTTGTCAAATGGAAATGAAAATAATTTTTGAACAAGTTTTAATCTTGATGATAATTGCATTTGTCGGATTTTTAGCTGCAAAATTTAAAGTAATGACTCCGGAAGGGAATAAGTCGTTATCTAAATTAATTATAAAAATCACACTTCCTTTATTAATTTTAACAACTTTTTCAAACACTAACATTGACCTTGGTGTAATTCATAATATGCCATACGTAGCAGGAGCTGCATTTTTAAGCATATTAATCTTGTATTTTTTTGCAAGGATATCTGCAAAAGCACAAAAATTGGATAAAGAAAATCGAGCATTACATGCTTCAAGTACAATGTTTGGAAATATAGGATTTTTAGGATTTCCATTATTAGATGCTATCTTTCCTGGTGGTGAAGGATTGATATATGCATCAATATTTCAGTTGGCACACGATACAATATTGTGGACTGTCGGATTGATGATGTTAAACAACGCTTCAAAAACGAAATCAAAAGAATCGTGGAAACACATTCTAAATCCTGCTACAATTGCATTAATTATTGGATTATTGTTTTTTATATTTAAGGTAGAATTACCTAGATTTATATACGAACCGTTTCATGGCATTGGTCAATCCACAATTTTTTTATCAATGATTTACACTGGGGCAATATTATCACAAGTAAAAGTTAAATCTGTTCTTTTAAATTATCGTTCTTATATTATTTGTTTTAACAAACTTATTCTTTGTCCGATAATTTTCATATTTATTTTTAAATTAATATTGTCGTTTGGCATTGAAATATCACAAGCAGCAATTATTTGCAGTATATTAGAAATTGCAACTCCATGTATGATAATAGTATCTGTATTGACAGAAGAATTAGGGTTAAACTCAAAACAATCTGTAGAAAATATTTTCATTAGTTCGGTTTTATCTATATTTACTCTCCCACTAATATATTATTTATCTGTATTATTATTAAAATAAAACAATATTTTGATTGTTTTTTGGTTAAATAGAAAAATATTTTTTGAATATAAAAACATTATCATATCGCTTTTCTCTTACAAAAAAAGGAATAACAATAAAAATTGCTTCAATGTTTGTTGTTTTTCTTTTATTATCATCAAATATTATTTCACAAAGCGGGATAATAAAAGGTTATGTGCGAGATGAAAATTCAGCAGTAATACAATCAGCAACTGTTGTTCTATTAAAACATTCGAAAGCGACAATAACCGACAACAATGGTTTTTTCTCCTTATCGGTACCGTCAGGCGAAGAGATAGAAATTGAAATTTCATTTTTAGGATTTAAAACTCAAACAATAAACTTAAAAGTAAATAGCAATCAAGTTATTGAGAAGAACGTTGTGTTAGAAATTGACTATGCGATATTGCCACAAGCAGAGATTTCCGACCAAACCGAAAGATTTGAACCAATAGTGCGAATAGATCCAAAAATTTCTTTGGCACTTCCAACTGTAGGAGGTTTCGAAGATCTCTTGAAGTCGTTGCCACAAGTATCCTCAAATAACGAACTTAGCAGTCAGTATAATGTTAGAGGTGGAAATTTTGATGAAAACATGGTTTTCGTAAATGACATAGAGATATTTCGTCCTATACTTACACGTTCAGGAAACCAGGAAGGAATGAGTTTTATAAATCCTGAAATGATTTCAGGAGTAACCTTTTCTGCAGGAGGATTTGAAGCAAAGTATGGAGATAAAATGTCATCTGTATTAGATGTAAAATATAACAAACCATCACAATTTGGAGCGTCTGCATATTTAAGTTTATTGGGAGCTGGTTTTCATGTTGAAGGAACAAGTAAAAACAAAAGATTTAAGTATAATACAGGATTAAGGTACAAAACAACACGTTATTTACTTACATCGATGAATATGAATGGTTCCTACGACCCAAATTTTGTTGATTTCCAAACATATATGACTTATGATGTAAATGAAAAAATAGAGTTAGCATTATTGGCAAATATCAGTAATAATTCATATAATTTTGTTCCCGCGAGTATGAAAACTTCTTTCGGTTCTTATCAAGAAATGTTAGGAGTAAATATGTATTTTGAAGGACAAGAAATTGACCGTTTCACAAATGCCACAGTTGCATTAGCATCAACCTGGAAAATAAGCAATCGTCTAAAAGCAAAATTTATTTTATCGGGTTATAATACATCAGAAAAAGAAAGTTATGATATACTTACTGAATATTATCTTAACGAAATAGATAGAAATTTTGCTTCAAGCCAATCAGGAGATAGCGTTGTAAACGTTGGCATTGGCAGTTTATTGAATCATGCAAGAAATAATTTGAATGCGAATATCTTATCTGCAAAATATATTGGAACATATTTAATTTCTAACAATAAAATAGAATGGGGACTCCAATATAATTATGAAGCATTAAATTACATGATTAATGAATGGAAAATGATTGATTCGGCTGGATATTCATTGCCACGAGCAGAAAATAATGTATATCTATCTTTTGTTGACAATGATAACATAACAATAAATCAAAGCCGATTAAGCGCTTATATACAAGATTCCTATATTATAAATTTTAAAAAGTTAGAAATGTCTTTGGCTGGCGGACTTAGATTTAACTATTTGTCATTTAATAATGAATTTCTTGTTAGCCCACGTTTTACAATCGCCATAACACCTGAAAATCATAAAAATATTGTATTTAGATTATCCACAGGATTATATCACCAACCGCCATCATTTAAAGAAATTAGAAATCTTGATGGAGAAATTAATTACAATATTAAAGCCCAATCTTCTCTTCATGTCGTATTCGCAACAGCAATAGATTTTTCAATGTGGGACAGACAATTCAAATTCACTGGAGATATTTTTTATAAATATTTATACAATCTAAATCCTTACACAGTAGATAATATTAAGATTGTGTATTATGGAGATAATATTTCTCGAGGCTATGCTACCGGAATTGAAGCAAAAATAAATGGTGAATTTGTAAAAAATACAGATTCATGGTTTAGTATAGCAATTATGAATACACAAGAAAAAATTGATGGCAAATATCATCTTATCTATGACGATGAATTTAACATAAAAGATACTTCTTACGGCTATTTTCCTCGCCCCAGCGACCAATTAGTGAATATAGGAATATTTTTCCAAGATTATATTCCAAAAAATCCTACTTGGCAGGTTTATCTTAATTTCCTTTATGGAACTGGTTTGCCGACAACAAAATTAAATAAAGAAGACAGGATTTCATATTCACGATTACCCTCCTACCGCCGTGTCGATATTGGACTTTCAAAACAATTCATAACTCAATATAAAAAACTACCAAAAGGAAACATTTTTAGGAATTTTAAAGAATTATGGGTAAGTTTGGAAGTATTTAATCTTCTGGACATTAATAATACAATTTCTTGGACATACGTTCAAAGTGTAAGCGGAATTCAATATGGAGTTCCTAATTATCTTACAGGTAGAAGAATAAATGTAAAAATTGTAGCAAAATTTTAATATTATTTTTCCATCCAAATTATCAATAAATCATATTAGAAAATCTTTTTTTAAATTGTATTTTTATATAATTTTTATTACCTTTGTTTACAAAATATTTATAGATGCAAGACACGTTAAATAACAGAGAATTAAAGGCAGGAAGCAGTTTGTGTGGGAATAGATATAGAATAAATGGAATAATAGGTAAAGGCGGATTCGGGATTACTTATTACGCTACTCACTCAATTCTAGGAAACAAACTAGCAATAAAAGAATTTTTTATTAACGGATATTGCGTACGTAATACCGAAGACAGAACTGTTAATATTCAAGGAATAACGCAAGAAAGTTACGAAAAATATCGCCAAAAATTCATCGACGAGGCAAATGTACTTGCTCAATTAGACCATCAAAATATCGTTAAAATCATTGACGTTTTTAACGAAAACAATACAACATATATTGTTATGCCTCTTATTGAAGGAGAAACTATTCAACAATTGGTGGAAAGAAAATCTAAACTATCAATTGAAGATTCTGTAAACTACATCGCTCAAATTGCCGAAGCTGTTGATTACATTCACAAAAAAGATATTCTTCACAGAGATATAAAACCCGACAATATTATTATTAACAATAACAATAACGCGATACTTATAGATTTTGGATCAGCACGTGAATTCGTGAATGACAAAACACAAAAACACACTTCAATATTAACTCCCGGATATGCACCATTAGAACAATATTCCTCAACTTCACGAAAAGGTGCTTATTCTGATATATACTCTATAGGTGCTACTTTATACTTTATGCTCACAGGAGTTAAACCATTAGATGCTGGATCTCGTGCCATAGAAAATATGCCTAGCCCAAAAGACATTGTTCCTGAAATTCCAGACAATTGGAACAAAACAATCTTAAAGGCAATGGAACTTAAACCCGAAAATCGTTATCAAAATATTCAAGATTTTTTGAATGATTTATTACTCGGCAATAATAATACTCCCCCAAAAATAAAACCAATTAACAATAACAATAGAAATGAAGATAAAAATGATATAAAAAAACCGGATAATGTCATAATAAATAACAACAATCTAAATAACAAACAAGCAGCACCCAAAAAGAAAAAATCTCCTGCATTTGCAATCTTGTCAATGGTTTTCTTCATTGTTTCAATAATTATGATGATTATTGGTTTTGAAGCTTTATCTGAAATTTCTACATCTGTAATAGTATCAATAATAAGTTTTATAGGATTTATTTTTGCAGCTATTGGATTTAAACGCAGACTTAAAGGATTGGCAATAACATTTTTTATTTTAAATCTTATTTTATTCGTAGTTTTTTTTATTCTAACAATTGTATTTGCTTCAAAAAAAATTGAACAAAAAAATAGTATTATTAATTACATAGAAAACGACATGGTTTATGTTCCCGGCGGTACACTTGAAATGGGTTATACATGGGAAGATTATAGATACGAGTACAAGTGGGATTATTGGTTAGATGCTTACGTTCCTGTTGAAGTTCCAAATATAATATATAATTTTGAAGAGAAAAAAACGAGATATGTAAATCCTTTTTATATTAGTAAATATGAAGTTACAGAAGATTTATGGAATGCTGTTATGTATGATAATCACATATATAAGTCTGGATATGAATACCCAAAATCAGGAGTAACTTACGACGAAGCAATTGAATTCATAAATAAATTAAATGATATTTCTGGTGAAAATTACAGATTACCCGATGAATGGGAATGGGAATATGCAGCACGTGGCGGTCAATCAACTAATAATTATCATTATGCAGGAGGAAATGACATCAATGAACTAATGTGGTGTGGTAATAAGTTTTGGGATGCTAAACTATCTACATGGACTTATAAAGGAGAAGGAAATAGCGACAATGTTGTACATTTAGTTGGAGAAAAAACAGCAAACGAATTAGGATTGTATGATATGAGTGGAAATGTATGGGAATGGTGTTATAACGATTATGTGGCACCCGATGGTAATACATACGGAACAAAACCTTTACGCGGAGGTTCTTATTTACAATCTGAACGTTGCTGTTATGTAAGTTTCAGGTTAAACGTGCCACCGTATAATTCAGAAGAAACATACGGATTCCGATTAGTAAAATAAATTATTCTTTGGAAGTTTGTTCTTTGTCGCCCCAAATATCTTTTACTTTTGAATAATAATCCTCAATATTTTCTTTTTGAGTAAATAAGCAATCTTCAATTGTAGCAAAGCCTCTGGCAATATCTTCAGCTAAAACGCTACAAGTTGGAGCACCACATACTCCACAATCAACAGATGGCAATTGTTTCTCAATTTTTTTGATATTTTCCATTATCTCCAATGCTTTAGTAATGTCATCATCCAACTTCAACATTGAACGAGCTTCAATAGTTTCAATTTCCATTAAAGCTTCAATTTTATCATAAAAGTGATCACTTAATTTTATTTTTGATTTGTAATCGGAATTGTTTTTAGAATCCAAATATAATGCTCTGTTTTTTAAACGCTCCATAGCAACAAATCGGTTATTAACGTTTAGAACTCCGCCGGCACAACTCTGATTACACATACGCATTTCTATCAATCCATCACACACAATCTCATCATTCTCCAATTTTTCCAGAAAATCTATTACATTTTTCACTCCGTCAATGGCAAAACAACGTCCTTCATAATTAACAGCTTCACCTCCCGACAAACTCCACAAAACATCTCTTCCAATAAGATTATGATTTATTGGATCAATAGATTTTTCGGTTTTTTTGAGCATTGAGCAAACTTTATTGTAAAGAAAGTCCATATTAATAACGCCATCAATAGGTGAAGGATTTTTTTCTACAGGACTCTTTATAGCAGCAATTTTTGCAGCACATGCAGTAATATAGAACAAACCTATTTCTTCTCGTTTAATTCCAGCATCAACGAGGCGTTGTGTAACTATATAAGAAGAAATATCCAAAGGTGCTTTTAAATGGATAATATTTTTTACCATTGAAGAAAAACGAACTTGAATTAAGCGAATAACAGCAGGACAAAATGATGATATGAAAAATTTCTGTTCAGAATGTTTTTTCATATACTTCTTTACCATATCAATAAGAGTAACAACGCCATGTTCAACTTCATAGATATGAGTAAACCCTAACTCTTTTAAGCAGGAATATATTTGTGATGTGCGATATATTTCGTTAAATTGACCAATAAAAATTGCAGGCACTAAGGCTATTCTGTATTTATATTTTTTTAAATCTTCGAAGTCATCTTGCTTAATATATATAGCATGGTTTTCACAAGATTTAAAACATTCTCCACAGTCAATGCACTTATTATTAAGTATTACCGCTTTCCCGTTTCTAATACGTATTGCATGTGTAGGACAAGCTTTTAAACAACGCGTACAACCAATGCAGAGATTTTTATCTACTTTTAAGGCATGGTAAAAATATGAATGCGGCTCTCTATTCATTTCAATTTTTTTCTGATTAAACAAAAATTATTTTATTTAATAGGCAAATATAATAAAAATTATTGAATATTTATATCCATATTAGATTTTATTTTTTATCTTTTTTTTATTTGATTTTTCCTTTATTTTATTTTATTTTTGTAAATTATCATTTTCTTAATGTGATGATAAATAATAATTATGAATGAAAGAAAATTTATATCGGTAATAATTTTATTACTATCTTTCAATATTACATTTTCACAAAAAAACAATAACAATTTTATTAATGCTAAAAATTCTATTGTTGACTCAATAAAAAGCATCTCCGAAGAAGAAACAATAAACAACAATGCAATCATAAGATCAAAAATGATTGATTCAATAATTAATTACGGAACAAAGTACTTGGGATTAAGATATCGTTACGGAGGAATTACACCTGCCGGTTTTGATTGTAGTGGTTTTATGTATTATATACACCGACATTTCAATTTACCGTTACCACGAATTCCATCTTCTACTTCTAAGATTGGAAAACAAATTTATTATTTAGATAGTCTACAACGTGGAGACTTAATTTATTTCAAATCACGCGCTGCATACGACAATACTATTGGACACGTTGCTATCGTTGTTAAAGCAAAAAAAGATTCCGTTTTTATTCTACATTCATCCACACATTTAGGGGTTGTTATAGAAAACATTTGTCACAAACAATGGTACACTTCCCGATTTTTATTTGCATCACATTTGCCTGACGATTTTTATCTAGGTAATTGGAATGACAGTTTAATGAAGAAATATTCAATAAAACAAAATGATTACTTGGCCAAAGGAAATAATACTCCAATTGCTTCATATTCAAAACCAGCAAATGCAACTGAAATAATACATACAGTAAAAAACGGTGACAATCTATACGATTTGGCTATCAAATATCATGTAACAATTTCTGAAATTAAAGCATGGAACGGACTATATTCAGACAGACTTTCAATTGGACAAAGTCTAAAAATTTACCAAAAAGGAACAAATAATAAAGAAACAAGCACAAACTACAATAATACGCCCAAAGCCATTATTTCATCTCAAAAAAACAATGACAGCAATTACAGTTATTATCTCATTGTCAATGGTGATACGCCATACACTATAGCAAAAAAATTCGATATGTCATTGTCTGAGTTCCTCAATGTAAATAACATAGTAAACGATCGTTCCTTACAAATCGGACAAAAAGTTAAAGTTAAAAAAGCAGCCGATTCTTAGAAAAACAATTAACTGATTTTTATTATTTACAAATATTTAAAATAGTCAAAGTTTTGTTATCAAATATTTAAGTCCTCTAGATTAAATATAATCTGTTTTTCTTTTTCGTTTCTCAATACTACAAGAACAACCTTATCGATTTCTTGCCAAAAATAATCTTGTTCCAGAAAAGGTATTTGTTGAACATCAACTCCATTAACAGAAATAATTTCATCATCAATTTGCAACCCCGCATTTTCTGCATTACTATTTTTATATATTGCTGCAACAACCCATGATTTTTTCGTCAAACTTCTATCGGTATATCTAAAGCCAAGATTTGATAAATTATATGGTTTGTCTTTGTTTGGATTAGGTTTTAAATATAAATCATTATTTTTAAAATCAAGAATAATATCAAAACGGTCAAGAATCGAATTTCCCAACAACCCTGCGTATTTATCAGATGAAGCAGCACCACTATTATCTTCAGAAAAACTAATTACAACATCATTAAGTTTATATAATCCAATTTCTACACTCTTAGTTCTAAAGCTCCAAGAAGAAGATTCACCGCTAACTCCACCGTATTTATCATAAGATAAAACTTTATTAATAATGTTTTTGGATAAATTGTATTTTTTCTCTGTACTACTCGTAATTAATACA
>CAZBPT010000046.1:0-6536 GCA_964493875.1 uncultured Bacteroidales bacterium
AAAGCGACAAAAATTTGTCGCTTTTTTTTGTAAAAATATATTAACTTTGCAAAAAAGAGAAAAAATGATAAAAAAATTATTATTTTCAGTATTTCTTATTAATTTACATATATTATTATTCTCTCAAAACTATAATAATTTAGATACAATACCAATAAATATATTGGGAAATGGAGAATTAAGTACAGATGAAATATTAACTTTTTTTCAACAACAAATTCCAGATACTGATATAGAAGAAACCAATAAGATAATATCACTTTATATCGCTGAATCTAATAACGAAGGAGTGAATTATGAAGTCGCAATAGCACAGATGTTACTGGAAACTGGATATTTAAGATTTGGTGGGACAGTAAATAAAAAGCAAAATAATTTTTGTGGATTAGGAACAATTTCTGCAAATAATTGTGGTCATTCTTTTGACTCCGACACTCTTGGGGTAAGAGCACATATTCAACATTTAAAAGCCTATGCAACCGACCAGAGTTTAAATTGTGATCTTGTGGATCCAAGATATCATCTGGTAAAACCTAAAGGAAAATCTCCTACAATAAAAGGATTATCAGGAACTTGGGCAAGTGATACGGAATATGCTGTAAAAATTGAGCGATTAATAAAAAAAATGAGGGATTGTAGAAAAAATTATTCAACCCTATTATAATAATTTAAATAAAAAAATTAACTTTGTATAAATGTATGAATCAATAATTCAAAGGAAAAGTAAAATTGCAGTCATAGGTTTAGGTTATGTAGGATTGCCGATTGCAATTGAATTTGGTAAAATAGCAGATGTAATAGGGTTTGATATCAAAGAGGAAAGAATATCATTGCTAAATCAACACAAAGACCCAAATAAAGAATTACTTCCCGAGGATTTTGAATCTTCAAATGTTAAATTTACTTCATGTGATAGCGATTTAAAAGATGCAGATTTTTATATCGTTTCTGTGCCAACTCCAATTGATGACCACAAGAACCCGAAATTGGATTCCTTGATTTTAGCATGTAATATGCTGGCAAAATATTTAAAAAAAGGAAATTACGTGGTTTTTGAATCAACAGTATATCCTTCTTGTACAGAAGAATTATGTGTTCCGATTATTGAGAAAGTATCCGGATTGCAATATAAAAAAGATTTTAAAGTTGGTTATTCTCCCGAAAGGATTAATCCCGGCGATAAAGAACATTCCTTAACAACAGTTACTAAAATTGTGTCTGGTTGTGATGAAGAAGCAACTGAAAATATTGCTAAAATTTATGGAATGATTATTAAAGCCGGTGTTTTCCCCGTGAGCTCTATTAAAGTAGCTGAAGCAGCAAAAATAATCGAAAATACTCAACGTGACGTTAATATAGCATTAATCAACGAATTGTCAATTCTATTTAATATTATGGGCATAAATACCTATGAAGTTTTAGAAGCAGCAGCTACAAAATGGAATTTTCAAAAATATTTCCCCGGATTAGTTGGAGGACATTGCATAGGAGTAGATCCTTATTATTTGTCTTTTAAAGCTCGTCAGTTGGGCTATCATACTCAGATAATTGAAGCAGGACGATATTTAAATGATTCAATGGGTGCTTATGTCGCTCAAAAAACAATAAAGCTATTAATAAAAAACAATAAAAAAATATTTAATTCCAGAATATTAATTTTAGGTTTTACTTTTAAAGAAAATGTTTCTGATATTAGAAATACAAAAGTCATTGATATTATAGACGAATTTAGAAATTACAAATTAAAATTTCAAGTATATGACCCTAATGTTTTAGCTGAAGATGTAAAAAACGAATATAATGTCGATATGATTTCAAATTTTTCTGGTAATAAATACGAAGCTGTTGTGATTGCTGTTAACCATAATGCTTTTAAAGATTATGATGAAAGTTTTTTTAAAAATATATTGACAAATGATGGGATTATTGTTGATATTAAAGGTGCTTTTAGAAATAAAATAAGTGATATTACATATTGGAGTTTATAATTAATAAATTGGAAAAGATGCATATAGACAGAGATACCATTTCAAAATTGGGGATTAGTGAAGAGGAATATATAAAAATTGTTGAGATTCTTGGCAGAACACCAAATTTTACAGAATTAAGTATTTATTCTGTGATGTGGAGTGAACACGCTTCGTATAAAAATTCTATTAAGTGGATTAAAACATTACCTAGAACAGGTGCTTGTTTGCTTAAAGGTGCCGGAGAAGAAAATGCCGGTTTGGTGGATATTGGTTCAGGTTATGCATGTGCTTTTAAAATAGAATCTCATAATCACCCATCTGCTGTTGAACCTTATCAGGGTGCAGCTACTGGCGTTGGCGGTATAAATAGAGATATTTTTACTATGGGTGCAAGACCTATTGCACAACTTAATTCTCTTCGTTTTGGAAATATTAATTTGCCTCATACGAAGCACTTATTGGAAAAAGTTGTTAAAGGGATAGGCGATTATGGAAACGCTTTTGGTGTAGCTGTTTTAGGTGGTGAGCTCTTTTTCGATGATTGCTATAATACAAATCCTCTAGTAAATGCGATGTCGGTAGGAATTGTGAAAAAAGAAAGAACTATCTCTGCTGTTTCTAAAGGGAAAGGAAATCCAATTTTTATAGTAGGTTCTTCTACAGGAAAAGATGGTATTCACGGTGCAACTTTTGCTTCTACAGATTTAACTGAAAATTCTGCTGATGATATTCCTTCTATTCAGGTTGGTGACCCGTTCCAAGAAAAATTGTTATTAGAAGCCTCTCTGGAATTATCAAAAACTGATGCCATTGTTGGTATGCAAGATATGGGTGCTGCTGGTATTATTTGCTCTACTTCCGAAATGGCCGCTAAAGGAGAATGCGGGATGATAATAGATTTGTCTTTGGTTCCTTTACGTCAAAAAAATATAGAAGCTTGGGAAATATTACTTTCAGAATCTCAAGAAAGAATGCTCGTTTGCGTAAAAAAGGGCAAGGAAAAGATAGTTCAGGATATTTTTGATAAATGGGAGCTTAACTGTGTTCAAATTGGTGAAGTTATTGACGAAGATAGACTTATGTTCTACTATAAAGGAGAACTTGTTGCTGATGTTCCTGCTGATAGCTTGGTTCTTGGTGGTGGTGCTCCAGTTTATGATAGAGAGTATAAAGAACCTGCAAGTTTTGCTGAAAAACAAAAATTTGATATAAATTCTATCCCTCATAACTTTGATATTAAGGATATTGCAAATTTCTTGACTTCAAATCTGAATATCGCATCAAAAAAATGGGTAACAGAACAATATGATTCTATGGTTGGCACAATTAATATGTCAACAAATTTTCCTTCAGATGCCGGAATTATAAATATTAAAAAAACTAATACTGCCCTTGCTGTTACTACCGATTGTAATAGCCGCTATGTTAATGCTAACCCCAAAATTGGTGCTATGTTAGCAGTTTCTGAAGCTGCTGTAAATATTGCTTGCTCAGGGGCTAAACCTCTTGCTATTACTAATTGTCTTAACTTTGGTTCTCCTTATAATCAGGAAGTTTATTGGCAATTTGTAAATGTTATTCAAGGAATGGGAGAGGCTTGTAGAGCTTTTAATACTCCTGTTACCGGCGGAAATGTTTCTTTTTATAATCAAACTACAACAGGAAATCATACAGAACCTGTATTCCCAACTCCTGTTATTGGGATGTTAGGAATTTTAGAGGATAAAAGCAATCATACTACTCTTGCTTTTTCTAAAAAGGGAGATTTGATATTTTTAATCGGAAAATCTTTCAACGATATTTCTTCTTCAGAATACCTTTATTCTTATCATAATGTTAAGAATTCTCCTGCTCCTCATTTTGATTTGAATCAAGCAACTATTCTTGTTGATGTACTTCAAGATTTGACATCAAAAAAATTAATAGAATCTTTACATGATGTTTCTGACGGAGGCTTATATATTGCTTTGTTGGAATCTGCTATGCCACAAAATTTAGGTTTCGATATTACTACAGATGCAGAAATTCGTTGCGATGCTTTTCTGTTTGGCGAATCTTTTGGTCGTGTTGTTGCTTCAGTTTCTCCTGAAAAAGAACAGGCTTTTATAGATTTTATGAATACAAAAAATATTGAATTTAGTATGCTCGGTCATGTTACTAGAGGGGAATTAAGAATTGATGATATGTCTTTGGGATATATCATGGACGAAAAAGAGAAATACGAAAACGCTATCTCTAACAAAATGAATGAATAATATACGTTATATGTTTGAAATACAGAAAAAAATACAACTTACAGAAAATATTTTTTTAATGGATGTTCTTTGTCCTTATATTGCTAATAGTGCAAAACCTGGACAATTTGTAATTGTAATCTTTGATGAAAAAGGAGAAAGAATTCCGCTTACAATTTGTGATTATGATTTAGAAAAAAAAACTATAACTCTTGTTGTTCAAATTGTTGGTAATTCTACTCGCAGAATGTCTCTGCTTGAAGAAGGAGACTTTTTGAGAGATATTGTTGGTCCTCTTGGTAATGAATCAGAATTACTTAATATTCCAATTGAAGAACGTAAAAATAAGAAAATATTGTTCGTTGCTGGCGGACTGGGAACAGCTCCGATTTACCCGCAAGTAAAATGGGCTTTCGAAAATTCTCTTTCGGCAGATGTTATTATTGGAGCTAAAAATAAATCCTTGCTTATTATGGAAGACGATTTCCGTAAGGTTTCTAATCAATTGCTCATTTACACTGATGATGGTTCTTACGGTAATAAAGGTCTAGTTACTGATGGTATTAAATTATTAATTGAAGAAAAAGCTAATTTTTACGATGAAGTTATTGCCATTGGTCCGATGATCATGATGAAATTTGTTGCTGCTCTTACTAAAAAATATAATATTAAAACAACTGTCAGTCTAAATACCCTAATGGTTGATGGCACTGGCATGTGTGGAGTCTGCCGAGTGTCTGTTGCAAATGAAACTAAATTTGCTTGTGTTGATGGACCCGAATTTGATGCTCATCTTATTGATTGGGATGAAGCTATGCGTCGTCAAGATATGTATAAAATTTACGAAATTGCTAAAAATACTGATGAGCATAAATGTAGACTAAGTTCTTTTGTTGATGACGGTGTTGCTGCAGAGAAAAAAATTCGTGTTCCCGTAAGAGAACAAAAACCCGAAAATCGTATTCAAAATTTTGACGAAGTTTGCTTCGGATATAATGAAAAAGAGGCTAGGGAAGAAGCTGCACGTTGTTTGAATTGTAAAAAACCTTTATGCGTAAAAGATTGTCCTGTATCAATCGATATCCCTGCTTTTATAAATAAAATTAAAGAAGGTGACTTTTTGGAAGCTTTCAAAATTTTATCTGTAAATACTTCTCTACCTGCTGTTTGTGGTAGAGTATGTCCTCAAGAAACACAGTGCGAAGGCTCTTGTATTTTATTAAAGAAATCTGAACCTATTGCAATTGGTAAATTAGAACGTTTTGTTGCCGATTGGGCAAGAGAAAATAATGTTGTTTTGGAATCAAAGATCCAAAGCAATGGAATTAAAGTTGCTGTTGTTGGTGCCGGTCCTAGCGGACTTACTTGTGCAGGAGAGCTTGCAAAGTTAGGTTATGATGTTACGATTTTTGAAGCCCTTCATAAGGCTGGTGGAGTTTTGGTTTATGGCATTCCTGATTTTCGTTTACCAAAAAATACTGTCGTTCAATCAGAAGTAGAAAATGTTAAACGTTTAGGTGTAAAAATACTCACAGATATTGTAATAGGTCGTACAATTACTATTGATGGCTTATTCGAAAATGAAAATTTTAAAGCCGTTTATATTGCTTCGGGTGCAGGGTTGCCAAAGTTTATGGATATCCCCGGAATTAATCTTAATGGAGTTTTATCTTCTAATGAATTACTGACTCGTTCCAATTTAATGCAAGCTTATCAAGAAGGTTACGATACGCCAATATATCCCGGTAAAAAAACTATTATTATCGGCGGTGGAAATGTTGCTATGGATTCAGCTAGAACAGTTAGACGGTTAGGAGCAGAAACGTACGTGGTTTATCGTCGCTCACAAGCAGAAATGCCTGCTCGTGTTGAGGAAATTCATCATGCTTTCGAAGAAGGTATTCATTTTAATTTCATGTGTAATCCGATTGAAATTATTGCTAATGATAAAGGTTGGGTAAAAGCTGTTAAATGTGTCAGAATGGAGCTCGGAGAACCGGATGATAGTGGCAGAAGAAGACCTATAGAAGTTCCAGGTAGTGAGTTTGAAATTGAAGCTGATTGCGTTATTATGGCTCTAGGAACAAATCCCAATAAGCTTATTCCTGAAACCACACAAGGATTGTCTATCCAAAAGTGGGGGGGCATTATTGCTGATGAAAATGGACAAACATCACGAAAAGGAATTTTTGCCGGTGGTGATGCTGTTAGTGGTGCTGCAACTGTAATTCTTGCAATGGGCGCAGGTAAAACTGCCGCAAAAGCAATCCACGATTATCTGCAAAAATAAACCTTATTTTTCGTCATTTATAATTTCGATTTCTTTGTCTTC
>CAZBPT010000046.1:6636-14231 GCA_964493875.1 uncultured Bacteroidales bacterium
AAACGCTCGTTTATTAATTTAAAGGATTCGTTAAATCGCTTTTCTACACTTTCTTGTAGTTTTTCGTCAACAGTTTTTCTCATCTCTTCGAGTTTATTGCTATTATCTTCTCGAATACTGTTTAGTTTGTTTTCTACTGTTTCCCTTATTTCCTTTAAATTATTTTCGATGTCTTTTTTTATTGTTTCCTGTTTTGCTATCAAGTCATCAAATTTTTGCTTTTGTAGTTCGTTAAAATCTTTAACATTTTCGGTGAATTTGTTTTCAAATGATTTTAATGACTCGCTTAATTCTTTCCTGTTTTCTGTTCCCATCGAAAGTAGTTGCTCAGAAAGTTTCTTGTTGTTTTCTTCGGTTTTACTTACTAATTTATCCAGATTCCCTGAAAAAATTTTAAATTGTTCTTTTTCTGCTTTTGATTGTATTTCTAAAGTGTTTATGAGAGTTTCGCTTAATGTTTTGAAAGAAATGCTTAATTCTTCTCTGTTTTCTCTGAAAGATTTCTGGTTTTCACTTCTATTCCTTTCAAATTCATCGCGGATAAGTGTGTCAAAATGTTTTATCTCATTTTTTATTAGTGTCAACTCTTCTAATGTTTCAGAACTTTCTTCTACTGTGAATTTTTTTCTGCTGACAATAATCGCTACTATGATAATATTCATAATCACAGCTATCGTTAAGATAATGAGTAATATATTTGTCATAATAATTAGTAATTTATTTAAATTATTTTTATTCTACTAAGTTTTTATAGTTTAAGTATCTGATATAGATGTTATTTGAATAAGCTACAGCAACAGAACAGCTACATTTTCCTCGTTTTACTATTTTATCTTCATAATAGTCAGGATTAGCTAGGTTTTCTAAATAGTAACTTAATGTGTTCCATTTATATATATCTTTTTGGGCATATTTTTCTGAAAGAGCAATTGCATCCATCACGTGAGATATTCCTACCATATATGCCGATAATATTACTTTTTTACGTGTTTCATCGTCTGATATTTCTTTAGGTATTATTTTGTCAATCCTATTCAGCAATTGTACGCCAGAATGAATTTGAGATTCGATGTTAAAACTTGTGTCAAATTTGTATAAGTCCATATTATATGGCAATAGCTGCATTAATCCGAAGGCTCCTGATTCTGAGTTAACTATGTGTGGATTAAATCTCGATTCTTCATATATTAATGCCGAAATAAATCTCCAATCCCAATTTTCACAGTATTTCTTTATTTCTTTGTCGTATGGCGAAATTACCGAATTTGTTATTGAAAAATAATGGGAGTTTAATTTATAGTATAAATTTCTATCTCTGTGATATTTATTGTATATGTCATCATGTTTCTTTGTGGTAGAAAATTCTTTATACCATTTCACAAATGAATTTGCAATATCAATGTCGTTTTTTCGAACGTAATAATTTGAATAAACTTCGATCAAAAAATTTTCTGATAAGACTTTTATTTCATCTTTGTTTAACTTTTCCAATAATTCTGTTTCGCAAACTGCGAGTTTTTTAGGATAGTAATATTTTTTAATTAGAGGGTGATTTATTCTTCTAATAAAAATATTATCTTCAATATTTATTGAGGAGTCAAACTCTATTAATGTATAATAATAGCGTTTTTCCAATTCTTTTATTTTAACAAAATCTTTGTTTTGTTTATTGTATGAATTGTCGATGATAATATCAGCGTTTTCTTTTGATTTATGTACGACCAAATCAACGTTAAGGTATTTTGCATATTCCGATAAAATTTCAAAGTTTGCTCCTCTAATGTCGGTGTTATGCAAAAAATAGTCGTAATAGCTTGGCATCATGGAAACGTTAAGTTTCCCATTTATCAAAATATCGTCAGTTGTGCGATATTCTTTTTTTCTTTCATAAAAGTATAAAAAAATAATTATCCCGGTAATTATTATACCTATTGTGGGGATAATTATTTTCAACTTTTTTTTATTCATCGGTATAATTATTCGTCTTTATTTATTTCGTATTGAAAGCCCATTCTTTTGCCGGTTTTTATTTTTGAGTCTAATATTTGCGTTTTCATTTGTGTTACGTACAAAGTAGATACATCACTAAAGTTAGGGACAAAAAGGTCGAATTTTAATGCGTATGCTATAGCTGCTTCAATAACATTTTTTAAATTTTCTTTTGTTGCTTTATTGTTTTTAAAACTAGGGTAAGAATATCCTAATTCTGGCAAACCATCAGTAAAGAAATGCGAATCTTTATTAATAAATATTCTTCCAAATAAATATCCTTCATCATCATTTCTTTCGTACTTAAATGAGTCTGACAAAAAATTGTAGATAGAAATTATCCCGCAGTAGCTTTCGTCAATGTGATCTTTGTAATACGAATTTTTGAATATTTCGTGATAATTTGGAAATTCAAAAACATTTGAGTGCATAGAAAAGAACAATAAGTCACCGGCTATTTTCAATTCTAAAGAAAAATCACTGTTTTCTTGGTATCTTAGATGAACTCGATTGTCTTCGTTTTTTAAATCTTTGTTATAATCTTCTACTATCTCAGTTATAATTTCTTTTATTGATTCAAAAACAAGAACTGTTTTGTCAAAGATATCTTGTTTTAATACCGATTTTGTTTTTAATGTAGAAATTATTTTTTCTTTGTTTATTTGATTTTCCATACTCTTATAAAAAAATAAAACTCCGTTTCAGATTGAAACGGAGTTTTTAATTATATTATTGTATCTTATTTAATAATATCTAGTTTTACAACTGAGCTACCAATTTTTACAAAATACAAGCCATTGTTCAAATCGCTAACATCAACATTTTGATTTTCTGATGTAGAAACAAGAGTTTTTACAATTTGACCTGAAATGTTATAAATAGTAACATTTTGGTTTTCAGCGTTTGTTATAGTAATGTTGCTATTTGCAGGATTTGGATATACTGTGAAATTACATTCATAGTCGTTAATTCCTTGTTGTTCTTCAACGTGATAGAAGAAATGAACACAAGGAATGTTTTTAGTTATACGAATCCAACCATAATCATCATTAAAGTTTTCATAAATGTTAAAGTATTCTTCGTAAGGAATTGTTTGTGTAGCAATGTAAGGCATAGAGTCTTCAACTTTAACATATTCAATTTTTAATTTGAAAATACCATAATTTTGGAAAAGTTGACCTAATGTGTCAAAATCATTTTGATATATTTCAATTGAATCTGCAGGGAAATTGATGTCAATCCAATTACCTTTATTTTGTTCTGTAATATCAACTACAGTGTCAGTGATTACGAAATCTGCAAGAGCACCTGCTGATTGGTCATAAGCTTCTTTTAATACTGTGAATGTCATGCTGCTTCCAACACCTGATTGTGAATCAATCAATACAGAAACTTTTTCAAGAGCTTCTGGGTGGAAAACTGTCATAGGAACTAAATGATATTCAGCTGGTGTTAAATAACCTAATGTATTCAAAGATGCGAAATTATTTCCGTCAACTCCTTCTATTTCATTTCCAATAAGTCTATCTTGTGCAGCAACATTTTTTGTCATTCTGAATCTTTCATAATTAACGTTATTATTGATGTTTGAATCTGCTACTACGTTTCCTGCTGCGTCAAGTGGGAAAATTTCATAACGGAAACAATAATAACCTTCTTCAAGATTTTTTAATCTGTATGAATCGTTTCCATAAATTGAAACTGTATCAACGCCTGTTAGTTCTAAATCTAAACCTTCACCTTGTCCAATCCAAAGAGCTGTTGTTGTATCTAATTCATTTAATGTTTCAATTTCATCAGGAATTTCCATTAAATGAACTCTTAAACGTGTTTTTGTTGTTTCAACACCATAAGATTTTACTAATACTTGGAAGTTTATGTTAAGTGAGTCTGCTTGATAACTTGTAGGAATATTACCAAATCTGTGGTGCCAACCTAATTGGTTTGCTCCTGGATACCAATAGCCATTGCCAAATTGAACACCAGTATTTTCACCAAAGTATACTCTTTGGTAGCTGTCGTCTGTACTGTTTGTGAAGTAACCAATTTTTGCGTCTGTGATTGCTAATTCGTAAGCTGGTGTGTGTTTGATAACGATATCATCAAGGAAACATGAATATCCGTAAGGAGTTGATGTTTGCATTGGTTGATCCCAATAAAATCTAACTTTAACGTTTGATTTGTTTGTAACACCTGTAAGTGTATATTCTAAATCACTAACGTACCATTTGTTTGATTCATAACCGTTTTTATTGTTACCAACTGTGTCGATTACATTTACTGTATTCCAATCATCATCAGACCATTGAACTATTAAATAGGTTTGGTTTAACCAAATAGCAACCATGTGGAAAGATAAAATTGGAGAGTTAATACCTGTAAAATCAATTGCAGGAGTAGAGATTGAAGATTGTACGTTACCATTTGTGTTTGCTGGATACCATCCATTAATAGTGTATTCTCCTAAAATGTAAGCCATTTTTCCTTGGTTTGCATCGTAAGGTGCTTCAGCATATGGATCTTCTGCAAATTGCCAAAGTTCTCCTTCTGTGTCATAACGTTCTGTGCAATAATCTGTTTCTGATGTAAAAAAGTCTGCTCTGTTTCTTACGTTCCATTGGTAAATTGTAGGATTTGGTGATGTTTGAGAGTGGTTAACAATTGTGTAAGTAGGGCTTTCAGATTCAAAGTCTTCAGAGAAAATAATTCCTTTGTTAGAATTTGAATTGTTAGCTTTCAATTGTTTACCATTAGTAAATAATTGAGAGTTTTTGGTCGCTTTTTGCAACTTGTTAGGTGCATTTGTTTGGGCAACTTGTGCGAAACTGATGCCGGCTACAAAGACACTAATTAATAAAATTGTAATTTTTTTCATAACTATAAAATTTTTATTTAACTATTTATAAATTTATACAAATTTATATAAAAAATTAGAAAAAACAAATTTTTTTAGTAATTAGTTTCTATTAAATCTGTTGTTTTTGTTGTTGTCTCTGCTATCTCTGCTTCTGTTGTTGTTGAAAGTTCTTGGTTTGTCTTCACGTGGGCGTGCTTCACTTACGTTAATAACTTTACCATCGTATTCTACTTGGTTTAATTCTTCAATAGCTTTTTTTGCAGCGTCATCGTTTGGCATTTCTACAAAACCAAAACCTTTTGAGCGTCCTGAAAATTTATCTATTATCACTTTTGCTGATTGGATTTCTCCATACTCGCTAAACAATTCTTTTAAATCGTTGTCTTCGATTCTAAAACTTAAATTTGAAATGTATATGTTCATAAAAAAATAATTTAATAACTACGTTGTAAGAAAAAATATAAAAAAATATAGTTATTATCTTATTTAAAACTATAATTTGCCTATTTATCAAACAAAATTTTGCAAATATAACATTTATTTTAATTATTTTCATTTATTTTTTAATTATTATACATTTATTTGATTTTTTATACAATAATAATTTTTAATTATCATAGCTTTACTTTTTTTCTCTTTTGTTCTTATTATAATTATATATAAATAAAAAAAAACCGCCATTAAATAAATAGCGGTTCTAATATTAATTTAAAAACACTTATTTTTTCATAATATCTATACTTCTAACAATAAAATTATTCAGAGCTTCTCCTTTTAACAGATTATTAGCTAATAATGCCAAATCGGTTAATTGTTTTATTTCTTTGTTCTTTTTGCTGAAATCTTTGTACAAGTCTTTGATTTCATGTTCAGTTTTATGAATATTGTTTTCGGTATCTTCTAATTCGGTTTTTTCTAATGTTGGTTTTTCTTCTTCGGTTTTATATTGTTTTAGTTTTTCATCGAGTTCTTTCTTTTTATTTTGTAAGTTTGCCATCTTTTCATCTAGAGCGATTCTTTTTTCATTTGTAGCTTTTTCGATTTTAGAACTGATATTCAAAATTAATTTGTGGTTTGTATTTAAAATTACTCTGTAGTTGTTTGGCAAATCACGATAGAAAGACATTCCTCCTCCAACATTCGACATTTCACGCATTCTTCTCATTAATTCTTCTTGGGCAATGATTATCGGCATATCGTCAGGACTCATGGCTTCCGAATTTACCCAATAATTATTTTCGTTTTCAAATATTGATTGAAATGTTGTAACTAAGTTTTCTTGTTCTTTTTCTGATAATATTGTTTCAATTTTTTCGTCTTTCTTGATTAAATTGTCAATAATATCAGAATCTACTCTTGTAAAATGAGAGTCTGTAAATTTTTGTTCTAATGAGTTTATTAAGTGTAAGTCTAATTGACCGTCTAATAGCAAAACATCATATCCTTTGTTTTTGGCAGCATTGATATAAGTATATTGTTCGTCAACGTTTGTTGCATACAAATATATTAATTTGCCTTCTTTGTCTTTTTGATTGCTTTCAATTTTCTTTTTGTATTCTTCAAAAGTAAAATATTCTTTGTTGATGTTTTTCAGTAAAGCAAATTTTTCTGCACGTTCAAAAAATTTATCGTCAGAAATCATTCCGTAGGAAATAAATAATTTTAAGTCGTCCCATTTCTTTTCAAAATCTTCTCTGTTTTCTTTAAAGATTTCCATTAGTTTGTCGGCAACTTTTTTTGTAATGTGTGAAGATATTTTTTTCACATTTGAATCGCTTTGTAAATAGCTTCTTGATACATTTAGCGGTATATCTGGAGAATCAATTACTCCGTGAAGCATTGTCAAAAATTCGGGAACAATTCCTTCAACAGAATCTGTAACAAACACCTGATTGCAGTAAAGTTGTATTCTATCTCTATGAATATCTAAATTTGATTTTATTTTTGGGAAGTATAGAATACCTGTCAAATTAAATGGGTAATCAACATTAAGGTGAATATTAAAAAGAGCGTTATCAAAATTATAGGGATACAATTTTCTATAAAATTCTTCGTATTGTTCTTTCTTTATGTCTGCGGGTTTTTGTTTCCAAAGCGGGTTTGTGTCGTTGATTTGATTATCTTCCTCTGTTTCAACGTCTTTTCCGTCTTTCCATTCGGTTTTTTTGCCAAAGATAATTGGTATTGGTAGGAATTTGCAGTATTTATTTAATAATTCTTCAATTTTTGCTTTTTCTAAGAACTCAACAGAATCGTCATCAATATATAAGATAATGTCAGTTCCGATTTCGTCTTTTTCGCAATCTGTTAATTTGTATTCAGGAGTTCCATCGCATTCCCAACGAACAGGAGTTGAATTTTCTAAATATGATTTTGTAATTATTTCAACTTTTTTTGAAACCATAAAAGCAGAATAAAAGCCAAGCCCAAAATGACCTATTATAGCGTTTGCTGCTTCTTTGTATTTGTCGAGAAAATCTCCTGCACTTGACAAGGCAATTTGGTTAATATATTTTTCTACTTCTTCTCTGGTCATTCCAATACCATTGTCGCGAATTGTTAATGTATTGTTGTCCTTGTTGGCGATTACTCTTACTTTCAAATTATCGGTGTTTCCTTTGTAGTCGCCGGAGCTAGCAAATGTCTTTAATTTTTGAGAAGCGTCAACAGCATTAGAAACTAATTCTCTTAAAAATATTTCATGGTCGGAGTATAAAAATTTTTTTATTATTGGAAAAATGTTTTCTGT
>CAZBPT010000047.1:0-9339 GCA_964493875.1 uncultured Bacteroidales bacterium
TTAACTAAGGATAACAAGTATTTTTATCAAAGAAGAAAAGAACAGTCCGTTTATTGGATGTACGAAGCAATTAATCAAAGAATAAAAGATGAATTTTATTCAAATCAACAAATTATTAATAATATTGATAAGGCAATTAAACGGATATTAAATAATGAAATAACAAGTTTTCAAGCTGCTGAAAGCGTTTTTGAAAATTAATCGTATTTGCTAATAATAATAATGATTTATGATGACTTCGGTACTTTAATAAACTAAAGTTTTTTTAATCTATGAAAAGTCATTAAAATAATTAAATGCAAATATTAAAAAATCTTTAAAAATAATTTTTTTGCTTTTTTTTTATTATCTTTGCAAATATTATTTTTTATAAAAATAAAATAATTTGAATATGACAATACATAATCATCTTTCAGGATTGACAAATAAAGAAGTAATTGATAGTCGACAGAAATTTGGTAAAAATACTTTGACGCCACCTCAAAAAATGCCTTTATGGAAAAAATTTTTTATAAAATTCACTGAACCTCTTATTGTAATTTTACTTATTGCTTTTGTCTTGTCTTTATGTGTTTCTATCTATGAATATTATAAATTTGATGAAGGATTTAAAGTACTGTTAGAACCTATCGGTATTTTTATCGCTCTTTTCCTAGCAACTTTTGTTGCCTTCGTTTATGAAGCTCGAGCAGAAAAAAAATTCGATTCTTTGTCAAAAATAAATGATGAAAGTCCGGTAAAAGTAAAACGTAATGACAATATCGTTCAAATTCCTAAAACAGAAGTCGTTGTTGGCGACCTAGTTATTTTTGAAACGGGCGATGAAATTCCGGCAGATGGAGATTTACTTGAAGCCGTTTCTTTACAAGTTAACGAGTCATCGCTCACTGGCGAGTTGATGTGCCGTAAAACTACAGACACTAACAATTTTGATAGCGAAGCTACTTACAAATCTAATCACGTTTTAAGAAGCAGTTCTGTAATTGAAGGTCATGGTATGATGAAAGTCACAAAAGTAGGTGACAGCACAGAATACGGTAAAGTATATAAAGGTGCTCAAATTGAAAATAATGTACAAACTCCTTTAAATATTCAATTAAGAAAACTTGCAAAAATAATTTCTTATTTTGCTTACGCCGTTGCCGGTTTAATTATTATTGCAAGAATATTTTCTTACTTCCACTTTAATTACGGAAATTTTGATATTCTTGAATTCTCTACTTATACTTTAAAATCCTTAATGATTGCAATTACATTAATTGTAGTGTCTGTTCCTGAAGGCTTGCCAATGTGTATTACTTTGAGTTTAGCATTAAGTATGAAGAGAATGCTTGCAACCAATAATCTTGTTAGAAAAATGCATGCTTGCGAAACCATGGGTGCTGCTACAGTTATTTGTACAGATAAGACAGGTACGCTAACTCAAAATCAAATGAGAGTTTATGACAGCAATTTCTTCGAGCTTAAGAATCAAAAATTTGACGACTCTGATATTTCAACAATAATAAGTGAAGGTATTTCTATAAATTCAACAGCTTATTTAGACTTTAGTAACAAAGAAAAAACAAATGTTATCGGAAATCCTACAGAAGGTGCATTGTTGTTGTGGTTACATGATAATAGTATTAATTATCTTAGTCTTAGAGAAAATGTTAAAATTATTGCACAACTACCTTTTTCTACTGAAAGAAAATATATGGCAACATTATTTTTTTCGGAAAAAATAAATAAAAAAGTATTATTTGTAAAAGGTGCTCCTGAAATCATTTTCGATTATTGTAATTGTTCCGAAGATAATAGGAATAATATTTCTAATCAATTATTGGAATATCAGAATAAGGCAATGCGAACTTTGGGTTTTGCCTATAAAATTATTGAAGATGGCGATGAACAATATTTTGATGCTACGAGTTTAGTGGTAAAAGATATGACGATCTTAGGCATAGTTGCAATTTCTGACCCTGTTCGTTCTGATGTTGCGGATGCTATTCAAGATTGTCTTACTGCTGGCGTGGATGTTAAGATTGTTACCGGCGATACACCAAATACTACTAAAGAAATTGCACGTCAGCTCGGATTATGGAAAGAGAATGAACTCGACTGTCATCACATTACAGGAAAAGAATTTGGTAGTTTAAGCGACGAAGAATTATTAAAAATATTAAAAGGTATAAAAATAGTATCGCGAGCAAGACCTCACGACAAGCAACGCTTGGTACAACTTTTACAACAACTTGGAGAAGTGGTTGCTGTTACCGGCGATGGTACTAACGATGCTCCGGCATTGAATGCTGCGCAAGTAGGCCTTTCAATGGGCGATGGTACTGCTGTTGCTAAAGAAGCCAGCGATATTACTATTCTTGATAATTCGTTTTTTAGTATCTCTCGTGCAATTATTTGGGGACGATCTCTTTATCAAAATATTCAAAGATTTTTACTATTCCAATTAATAATAAACCTTGTTGCTTGTATTATTGTTTTTCTTGGAGCTCTTTTAGGTACAGAATCTCCACTTACAGTAACTCAAATGCTTTGGGTTAATCTTATTATGGATACTTTTGCTGCTATGGCCTTAGCTTCTCTGCCTCCAGACAATAAAGTATTGAAAAATAAACCGCGAAAAATTACTGACCATATCTTAATCCCCAAAATGATTAAAAATATTGTATTTGTTGGTTTGTCTCTGGTACTAGTACTTTTTGCTTTGATGCAATATCTAAGATTTACTGAAATTAATTCTTTGTGCGAATTTAATATTTACGATTTTGTTAACAATTTCTTCAATTTAGGTGAAGGCCATTTAAGTCCTTATGAACTTACAATATTCTTTACTTTTTTTGTAATGTTACAATTTTGGAATATTTTTAATGCAAAAGCTTTCTTCACCGGCAAATCTGCTTTTAATAGGATGAAAGAATCTAAAGATTTTGTATTAATTACTTTGATTATTCTTATCGGACAAATCATTATCGTAAATATTGGTGGCGATGTTTTTAATGTTGTCCCTATTAAATTTATCGATTGGATAATAATTATTCTTTCTACTTCTTTGATACTGATTTTTGGTGAAATTATCAGATTTATTAAATATCTTTTTATTAAAAAAAATAACTAAAATAAAACAACTCGATTTAAAATAATTTTAACATTAAAACATAAATTATGAAATATATAAGGAATATAAGCAGAATATTAGTTGGTGTAATATTTATCTTTTCAGGTTTTGTAAAAGTCGTTGACCCTATAGGTTATTCGATAAAATTTATGGAATACTTCGAAGCTATGGGGCTTACCTTTATGGCTGATGGCTCTTTGGTCTTTGCCTTTTTGATGGCTGCAGCTGAGCTTTTATTGGGTATTGCATTATTGTTTAATTTACTCCCAAAATTTTCTGCCTGGTTGCTATTCCTATTTATGGTATTGTTTACTCCACTAACTTTATGGCTTGCTATTACTGATGCCGTTGGCGATTGTGGTTGTTTCGGTGATGCTATTGTGCTTTCTAATTGGGAAACTTTTATTAAAAATATTATCATCGATGTCTTTATGATTATAATATTTGTTCAAAAATCAAAATTTAAACCTTATTTTAATTTGTTTTTCCAATTATGTTTTGCAGTAATTTTTACCGTTGCAGTTTTTGCTCTAGAATTTTATTGCTATAAAAATCTCCCAATTCTTGATTTTCGTCCTTATCGCATAGGAGTAAATATTAAAGATGCAATGTCAATTCCTGATTCTGAAAAAGATAATCTTCCTGTATATAACACATTCCTAACATATTCAAAATCTGGGGTTGAAAAAGAATTCAAATTGGATAAAAATAATATTATCGATATTGAAAGCAACAAATCATACGTATTTTCAGACTTCGCAAAAGAATGGACGTTTGTGAAAAGTGAAAGTAAAATTGTACAAGAAGGTTATGTACCTCCAATTCACGATTTTACAATTACTCCGGTATATATTGAAGGTTACAGTGAAGAACCCGCTGACGATATTTTTATAGATTACAATGATTATTTGTTCTGTTTCGTAAAAGACGGTATTTTCCAAAATTATCCTATAAATGAGTTTCCTGACAGCTCTTGGACATTTGTGGATATCATTAATGTAAATTCTGAAATCGAATTAAATCCTAATGATATTACAGCTAAGTATTTATTGCCTGATGGAGTTACAGAAACTAATGTTTCTTTATTTAATTTGCCACAGCTTGGTTCTACTTTTGTAGAAGCTGACGATTATATTATTACTGACAATAATTACAAATTGAAATATGGTGAAAATATTGTTGATGATATATTAAATTCCGACAAATATTCATTTTTAGTAGTATCTTCAAAATTAGATGAAATGGATGAAGAGTACGTAAATGACCTTGTTAAACTACATGAATATTGTGATTCTAATAATTATGATTTTTATTTATTGACAAGTTCTACTGATGATGATATTAAAACTTTCATCAACAAAAACAAAGTAAAACTTCCATTTTATTCTACTGATGAGACTACATTAAAAACTATTATTCGTTCAAATCCCGGAGTATTACTACTTAGAGATGCTGTAGTTTTAAATAAATGGCCAAACAAAGATATTTCAAAAATATATAATAGTTCTAATGATTTACAATCAAACATTCTTACTCTACAACAGGACAAAAAAGATAATTTATTGATAATAACATACTCTTTATCGTTGTTTTTATTTATGTCGTTAATTTTTGCTCTTGTTGCTCACCTAACAAAGAAAAAGATTTTATAATAGTTTAAAATTCAATTTAAATATCATATAAATAGGGGAGAGACATTTTCTGGCTCATCCCTTTTTTTATTATTCCACAATCAAATGATTTATAAAAAAGTCTAATTTTTTACTTTTGGAAGTGAGTAAGCGAATAAAAATTTTAATAAAAAAATCTTTTTAACAAAATGTTATTAAATAATAAATAATAAATAAAAATGATATTTTTGTATAATAATTAAAAGACATGACAGTAGAAGAAGTAAAAAAAGAAATTAGAGATATCAAAGATTTTCCAATAAAAGGTATTGTTTTTAAAGATATTACCACCGCATTAAAAAATCCGAATTGTATGAAATTCTTTGAAGACGAAATGTATAAATTATTCAAAGATAAAGGAATTACAAAAATAATAGGTATAGAATCTCGCGGATTTATTATGGCTCCAATATTAAGCAATAACTTGGGTGTTGGATTTATTCCTATCCGCAAGAAAGGAAAATTGCCTGCAGAAACGATTGAAGTAAGTTACGAAAAAGAATACGGCATCGATACAATTCAAATTCACAAAGACGCTATTAATGAAAATGACGTTGTTCTTATCCACGATGATTTGTTGGCCACAGGCGGAACAATGAAAGCTGCTTGCGATTTAATCAAAAAATTTCATGCAAAAAAAATATTCGTCAATTTCTTAATTGAATTAGATGATCTTGACGGTCGTAAAATTTTCGATAAAGATATTGAAGTTACTTCTCTATTGCATTATTAATTAGTATTTCTTTCTTCCGAGTTGGAAATTCAAATTACCCTTAATAAAAAATCCAAAACTATAATCTATTTTAAAATTATATAAATCGGAATAAAGACTTCCTCCGGCACCTAGGTCTATATATTTAAAGAATTCTTTATGCCAGAATAAATGTGCATTTAAATATGCTCGTCTATCTTCGTTGTATCCAGCTCGAAATCGAGATAAAGACTCAAAAATTGGATTTCCAAATTTTGAAAAATAATATTCACAATACCAATGCTCTAGCTTTAAATCTACCCATTTGTTTGTAAGTTCTATATATGACAAAATTCCATAACCTTGTTTGTATTTTTTCTGCTTTGTGGGTGACAAATCACTGCTAGTATGGTATAATGAAGATATCAATATTTTTTCTAATGCTTTGCTATGAATTTTCACTTCATATTCCAATCCGGAAACCGAATTTAATATTGTTTCTATATGGTCGTCATTAGCATTTATTTGTCCACCTAAATGAGAACCGAGAACAATAAGTTTTAAATTTATTTTATGATTTTCGGTATATAATAGCGATAATAAATTTGATGATGCGAGAATAAAACTTTCCTGTGTGGGTGAATCATACCAAATAAAATCCCGCCATTCCAACCAGGTGTCAGAAAAAAAGCGATTACTTTCGTACAAAACTTGAATCCCATTTTCCGATTTCTGTGTAAATAATGCTTCATTATTATAAACCTGTTCGGTTAATCTATGATTTGTAAAACCTTTTATATCTCCAAAAATAATACTTAATTTTTCAATGGGTTTATATTGAACTCTTAAAACAGGGGCAATCTGCCCAAATTTATGTTCACCAAAATAATATAAATAATTAAATCCCAAATTAAAATTAAGATGTCTATTTGCTTGAAATACTATTTGCGGTTTGAGATTAAATCCTATTAGCGTATATCCTTCTACAAATTTGTTGAAATATTCATTATTTTTGAAAAAATTATTATTATCAAAGACAAATGAAAATCTTGAACTATCTTGATTTTTTTGATTTGAATAAAAGAATTCGTTATAATTTTGCGATTTTACAATATTATATGTAAAAAACAAAAGAAAAGCAATAGTAAATAATTTTACAAAAGAATTATTCATAAAAGCACAAAAATATAAGAGTAAAAAAGGATATAAATTTATTCACAAAAATCGGATAAGCTAATATTTGATGGAAGAAAATTACTTACATTCCCTTTGTATTTCCAAATTTCCCGAAATGCTGTAGATGAAATTGTAAGATGTGAAAGTTTAGAAAATAAAATAACAGTTTCTACTTCTTGCAACAAAGATTTATTTGTCATATCCAAGATTTGTTCTGCTTCATAGTCGTTATGAGTCCGTAGTCCGCGAACAATAAATTTAATATTGTTTTCTTTACAAAAATCAACAGTTAATCCTGAGTAGGAAGTTACAGAAACATTTTTATTTTCTGCAAAGACTTTCTCAATAATATCGATTCTTTTTTGTAGAGAGAAAAGTGTTTTTTTATTAGAGTTTTCTCCAACGACAATAATTATTTTATCAAAAATATTTAATGCACGAATAACAATATCTTCGTGTCCGCATGTAAATGGGTCAAAAGAACCGACAAAAGCAGCTATTCTTAGTTTTTTATTATCTGACTGTAAATTATTCATTAGCTCAAAAGGCTTCTCACAATTCCTGAAAGGGTTTTACTATCGGTTTGTCCTGCAAGTCTTTTATTCGATTCTGCCATAACTGCACCCATATCTTTTATAGAACTTGCATTTAATTCTTTAACAATGGCTGTAACAGCAAGTTTAACTTCCTCAACAGATAATTGTTTTGGTAAGTAAGCAGCAATAATTCCAGCTTGAAATTGTTCCGGTTCGTATAAATCCATTCTATTTTGTTGTTTAAAAATTTCTGCGGAGTCTTGACGCTGTTTTACAAGTTTTTGAATAATTTTCATTTCTTGTTCATCCGTTAAGTCTGCATTTCCTGCTTCTGCAGTTTTTGCAAGTAAAAAGGCTGCTTTCACAGCACGCAAGGCTTCCAATTTTTCTTTTTCTTTGGCTAGCATTGCTTTTTTAATATCATTGTTGATTTGATCAAAAAGTTTCATTTTCTTTTTTTAATTAAAATGTTTTTTATTCTATATCTTTTATTTCTATAGATCCAAATATTTCAGCAGGATTCGCGTCATTATTGAGTCTTGTCTGGTCCAAAAGACTAATAGCCTTTTTATCAAAATTTCCAGAAGCATCTAATGTAATGATTAGTTTTGACATTTCATCTTCTTTTTTGTTAATCAAATTATTTAATTCATTAACAACAGAATTAATATCAGGAACATAATTAATCAACTTATTTACATCATATTCAATTTGTTTTAAATATGATTTTGCATTTTGAATATCGGCTGCAAAAATTTTATCATTATCATTATTTACAATTTCCAAGATTTCTCTTTTTAGCTTATTATATTTAGGTAGGTATCGTAACTCATCTTTTTTATTTTCAATGATGAGAGTCAAATTTTCAACTTTTGAATTTGCTGTATCAAGAATTTTGGAGACTATTGGCAGAAGTCTTTCTTTAATAAATATCAAGTTTTCTTCAGCTTCTTTTATGCTAAGTTCGGTTAAATCCTGAATTTTAATTGCATTTTCGAGATAATTACATTTTGTTTCAAAACAATCCAAAGAAGAGATGTTAAGTTTTTCAATCAATCCACTTAAATCGTTACCCAGATGATTATTTATTTTTTTTAATTCTGAAATAAGTTCCCAAGCGAGATAATGATTATTGTTTTTAAGAGCATCATTAAATTCTTTGATTTTTTCTTCATAACTATCTTCGAATTCTTGGCTACCTTTAAAGTCAGCAACCATGAGAACGAGTTCGATATCGTTTTCTAGGGTTTCATCATTACCAAAACCTTGAATTTTGTCAATATTCAAACCGACTTTTTCATTTAATCGAGCTAAAATATTATCAATTTCTTTTGTTGTAGGTTTATTTTCGCGAGGAGCGTCATAATTGTAGTTAATAACAAGAATTGCACGTTTTGCGCCGATAATACAATTATCTTTAAGTAAAGGAGAATCAAGAGCCGCATCAACAACTTCCACTGCTCTGTTTTCGCCACCTCTGCGAGCCATACCCACGGTCATATATTGAGAATTTATTAGAGTGGATTGAATATCGTGATAGTCAATGTTTACACCATAAGTTTTGGTAATAATATCTGAAACGGCTTTTACGGCAGTCGCCAATATCATATCGCCTTCTTTAAGAACTTCATCGTAAGGGTAATCAGGGAAAATGTCAACCATTTTTTGGTTATCAACAACCATTAGGGCGTCAACATATTTATGCATTTCTTCCATTCCGAGTTTAGCTTGATTTTGTCGTTTACTTCCTTCGTTTTTTTGTGGAGTAACAACAACCCCGATAGTCAAAAAATTTCTATCGCGGCATAATTTAGCAACAACAGGAGCAGCACCAGTTCCCGTACCGCCACCCATACCGGCAACGATAAATACCATTTGTGTTGTTGAGGTTTTATTTTTTACACGCGAAATCGTTGGTGCATCTAGCATTGTTTCTATTTCTGTGAGAACTTCCATAGCTGCTCTGCGACCAACTTCAGGATTATTTCCTGCACCATTACCTCCAGTTTCAGAAGGTCCAAGAAGTATTTTATGTTCACACATTGTTACTTCTAAATCGGCAGCATCTGTATTTAGTGCTATTAAATCAATATCCTGTATATTAATTTTTTTTAAATTATTTATTGCATTTTTTCCTGCGCCTCCAACTCC
>CAZBPT010000047.1:9439-14090 GCA_964493875.1 uncultured Bacteroidales bacterium
TGTCGGTTTCTGCAGCACTATCACTTGACAAAGAAGGACCAGCAATGCGAACTTCGTAATTTGTACAATAATTTGCAAATTGCGATAAATTTTTTGTTTTTGAACCGCCACCTGTAATTATTATTCTTTTGACTTTATCTTTATAAGAAATAGTTTTTAATTGAAACAATACTGCTGAGAATATTTTTTTATAAGATTCTTTGATAATATTAAAAACATCTTCAGAATTTATAGAAATATTTGCTTCTTTATAATTAATTACGGTGTCTTTATAATAATTTAGACCGAACTGAACTTTTATTTTTTCGGCTAAGGAATTATCAATAGAAAATTTTTCGGCAATAGAATTTGTAATATATTGACCACCAACAGGAATAACAGCAACAAATATCAATTTGCCATCTTCATAAACAGCTAAATCACTTGTGCCACCGCCAATATCTAGAATTGCTACGCAAGTTTTTTTATCTTCACCACGCAAAACAGCAAGGGAAGAAGCAACGGGTTCTAAACATAACGATTTAATATTTATTCCGGCAGTTTTTACAGAGGTTTTCAAATTTGATAAATTTGTAATTTTGGCTATCACAATTAAAAAATCGCCTTCAATAGAAGATTGTGCAATCTTGTCTATGGGATTTTTAACCAGGCGTTCATCGTCAATAAGAAAAGAAGAGCTCAATACTTCCACAACTTCTTCGTCTTCATTAATTTGAATCTGTGCGGCTTTCTTTTCCAATTTTTCAAGAACGTCATCGTCAATTTTACGTTCATTCTCAAAATTCAAATTTGTTTTTGTCCTTTTTACATAAATGTATTGTCCTGCAACACCAACAAAAAACTCTTTATTGTTTGGTAAGCTGTCATAAATATGATTAAGATTTTCTTTAATTTTTTGTACTATTTGAGGAATATTTACAACGTTTCCTTTTTCTATGCCGGCAGAAGGACTTTGATGCCATTTTACAATTTTTATTTTTGCATCATCAGAACTTTCACCTACTATTGTTACTATTTTTGTTGTACCAACATCTATTGCTGCTATTTTTTTCATCGTTATTTACAATTTATTTGGTCTGAATATTTTACGTTAATTACACTGAATTTTTCCCAATTATTTTCTTTCATTAATACTTCTCTATACAAAGATAACAATTTATTAAATTTAAATGAATAGTTTTTTAAAGTTCCAAAAATTATTCTATGCTGTCCTAGTCGAGTAATAAGTTCTACCTCAGGTTCATAGGAAGCATTTTTTTCTAATACTATTTGGTCGATTTGGTTTCGCCATAGTTCCGATTTGTTTATATATGTTAAAAAATGTAGAAGTTCGTTTTTGTTAAATTCATCAGGATTTTTTTTCATTACTGATAAACTATCAATAAAAATGCTGTCGAAAACTGCTTTTTCATAATCCTTTGCGATTAATATCGGAGTCGAAAAGTTTTTATTTGAAAAAACACTTACAATCTCGGCATTTGAATCGATATAAAATTGTGAGTTGTTTTTTGCGATAACCCTCACTAATGGAGAAATTAAATTTATTTTTATTTTTAATTTCATTTCAGACTTTTTATATTCGCTAAATACCTCTGCATTATCAATATAAGGATTGTTTTTCAGTAATTTCTCAATTTTGTTGAACTCAACATCTTTAATCTTTACTGTTGAATCTAAATAAATATCGTTATCTTCTAATATGTTTATAATTGTATTTTCATCAATAAGTTTATCGTTTGGTTCAATATTAACTTCCACATTACTTAGATAAGCATTATTATACTTATGCTGTGACAAGATAATAACTACTATGAGTCCAATCGAAACAAGGAAAAATACTATTAAATAAAATAACTTTTTTTTCATTTGAGTTCTTCTACTATTTTTGTTACAAATTGGTCGATATCTCCTGCGCCCATTGTAACTAACAATTCAGGAGTATCATTTATTAAGTATGGCATTAATTGATTTTTTTCCAATATTTTTTTATTGGGATTTTCAATTTTATTAAGTATTAATTCTGAGCTGACACCTTCCATTGGTTTTTCGCGAGCCGGATAAATTGGAAGAAGGATAATTTCATCACAAACATTAAGGCTGTGGGCAAAATCTTCATAAAAATCTTTTGTTCTGCTAAACAAATGAGGTTGAAATACCGCAGTGATTTTTTTATTTGGATACAATTTTTTAACAGATGTTAAAAAAGCTTTTATTTCATTTGGGTGGTGAGCATAATCATCAATATAAATAAAATCGTTTTTATTAATTTTTATGTCGAATCGTCTTTGTACGCCATCAAAAAGTTCCAGTCCTTTTTTTATTTCTTCGGCATTAAGTCCTGCCATTACTGAAAGAGCTGATCCTGCAACGGCATTTTCAATATTATGTCTACCTCCAAATTTATAATTAATGTCTTTTACGGAAAACTTTGGTGTAACGATATCAAAAATAACTTTTCCTTCTTTATATCTTATGTTGTCTGCATAAAAATCGGTATTATGGTCATCATAAGAATACAGATAAACATTAATATCTTTTCGTATCAAAGTTTTAAAATTGCTTGGTACATAATTGCTGAGAATCAAATTACCATTTTCTTTCACATTATTTGCGAACTCTACGAAAGCATTAAAAAGATTTTCGTAATTTAAGTAAATATCTAGATGGTCGGGGTCGAGATATGATATTAAAGCGCTAGTAGGATTCAAGAATAGGAAAGAGCGGTCATACTCATCGGCTTCCAAAACAACAATATCGCTTTTATTGTTTAAAACAAAATTGGAAGCAAAATTTTTGGAGATACCGCCAAGAAAAGCAGTACAACTTTTTGGGGAATTATAAATATTATTGGCACAAATTGTTGTAATAGAGGTTTTGCCGTGTGCCCCTGAGATAGCAAGTGAATTTTTTTTATTTGATATTAGTCCCAAAATCTCAGCTCGTTTTTTTATATCAAAATTATGAGCTTTAAAAAACAACAATTCTTTATTATCGGAATCGTCATTGAGAACTGCAGGCGTTATAACAACTAAAGTATCATCAGGATTTTTAAATATTTCAGGAATAAGGTCAACAGATTTTTCATAATGAATATTAATTCCCTCATTCTCAAGTAATTGACAAACATTATTTTTTATCTTATCATAACCAGCAACATTATAAGCATTATCATTATAATATTGTGCTAGAGCACTCATCCCAATGCCCCCAATTCCTAAAAAATAAATATTTTTTTTCATTACTCAGCTCTGCAACAAATATATAAAAATAAATATAATAATATGAAAAAAAATATATTACTAACAAAAAATGTTAAAAATATTTTCTATTTCTTAATACAATAAAAAATAAAAAAAAAAGTTTAACTAAAAAAATCAGAAATGTTTAACAATAGCAAGATAATAATTTTAATATTTGTTTTCATTTTATTAATCCAAAACCTTGTAGCACAAGAATCAGAAGTAAAAATTTCAGTCCAAAAGGACACAATAATTGTTGGTGAACAGATTAAAATGGAAATATTTGCAAAAACTGCAAAAACCGATAAGGTTATTTTTCCGAATTATAAAGACACATTAACAAAAAGTATTGAAATTTTAGCTGCTTATAAAGAAAGAGTTAAAGAAGAATCCAATTCTAAAACTATCAGCAAAACATATCTTATAAGCTCTTTTGATACCGGAAACATTGTTATTCCAATTCTCAATATTTCTGTAATAAATGGGAGTGGAGACAGTATTCTTTTCAAAACAGAAGAAAAATCATTTTACGTAAAGCCTTATGTTATACTTGATACGATTCCTCGTGATAGTTGTTTTGCAAAAGTATCAGGAACTATCATTCGCGGTCATAACGCATTTCAAAAAGAGATAGCCGAGCAAATTCCTGATTCTATAAGAGAAAATATCACTGCCGACAGTTTAAAAACAATTGAAAAATATTTATTTGACCAATTTAGCAATATTTTCTCGTCACAACTTACACAAAAATCAGGGTTGTACAACGAATCAGATATTAACAAAATAATATTTGCTGACGAATCGTCATTATTTATTGTCGACAAATCTGGAATCTTGCAAGAAGAGGCAGTATTGGGAAATTTAGATTCTTTGTATGTTACAGAATTTCAAGGGGTAGAAAAAAAACAATTGCTTTTTACTTCATTCAAAATCAAAGACATAGTAGAAAATAATATCGACACTCCTTTTACATTTTCGGAATTTTTATATTATTTAAAATCCTTTTTCGTAAATTACTGGTGGATATTATTAATTTTAATTTTAATTGTTCTAATCATTTATTTTATTTACTATAAGAAAAAGCATCAAAGCATAAAACCACAAATATTCAGAAAAAAAATTATTCCTGCACATGTTATTGCACTTGAAAAATTAAATAAAATTAAACAGGAAAAATTAGCAGTAAGAGGTCAGGTGAAAGAATATTATGTTCAAATTTCGGATACATTACGTGAATATTTGGAAAATCGATTTGGAGTTAATATCACTGATATGACTACTACGCAAATATTGAACAATATAAATGAACATAATTTATTGGACAACTATAATACGGAAAAAATTAAAAAAGTTTTAGAAATTTCCGATTTGGTAAAATTTGCGAAATACCAACCTTTGCAAAACGAAAACGA
>CAZBPT010000048.1:0-1117 GCA_964493875.1 uncultured Bacteroidales bacterium
ACGACTTGCAACGCCACAAGCATTTGTATGCTTTATTATAGCTATTGTAGGTTCGTCAAAATCATTTATTAAATTTATTGCTGAATCACAATCCAACAAGTTATTGTAACTTAAATCTTTCCCAGATAATTTTGTAAAAACGTCATCAAGATTGCCGAAAAAATTTGCCGTTTGGTGAGGATTTTCGCCATAACGCAAATATTGGCTTTTGCTTATAGATACTTTTAGTCTTGAATATTGATTGTTGTCAAACCAATTAAAAATACATGAATCGTATTCGGAACTGATATGAAATGCTTCCTTTGCATAAAACATTCTCATCTCACAATCAGTATTATAATTATGTTCTTCGAGATATGAAAGAACTTCATCATATTGATTTTTTGAAGATACTACCAAAACATCTTGAAAATTTTTTGCAGCAGCTCTAATTAGTGAAATGCCACCAATATCTATTTTTTCAATAATTTCATCTTTATTTTTTGTAATTTTAATTGTATCTTCAAAAGGATAAAGGTCGACAATTACCATATCTATTAAAGGAATATTATATTTTTCAATATCCTTTTTATGGCCTTCAACAGTTCTATTTGCTAAAATCCCTCCAAAAATTTTGGGGTGCAATGTTTTTACTCTTCCGTCAAAAATTGAAGGATAATCAGTAATGTCTTCTACTTTTACAGAATCGACATTTAATGATTCCAAGTAAGTATAAGTTCCACCTGTCGAATAAATTTTAATATCATTTTTTTGAAAAGCACGTGCAATAACATCTAAACCTTGTTTATCAAAAACAGATATTAATACAGAATTAATTTTTTTCATAATATTCTAAATTACAATACATTTTATCAATTATTTTCTGTCAAAGAAAATATTTTTTCCTGAAGCACTTAAGGCAATACCTAAAACTACAGTAACTTTTTCTGGAAAAATAGAAAGATTTTTCACGGCACGTCCCAGCGAGAACATTACACGTGTATCTAACCTTGAATCAGCAGCAACACTTACCGCCGACCCAATTGCAATACCTAAGTCATTTGTATTAAAAGCACAAGGTACTGATGGATATTTATTTTTATTTTCGCAATTTTGCATACCACAATAATTGCAATTT
>CAZBPT010000048.1:1217-3597 GCA_964493875.1 uncultured Bacteroidales bacterium
AATACTGTTTCTTTTCTAATTTCTTCTTCCGATAACATAATATTTTTATTAATATTAAATTACTTGTAACTCTTCTTCTGTTTCTCTGTTTAACAAATAATATTCGAGGTAAGTATATGAAAGATCCGTTTTTAATTTAATGTTACATTTATATTTTTTTTGCCATTGCGACTTTAGTGAAGTGAAGATATTTCCTTGTTTTATATAAGCAATAATAAATGGGTGTGCTTTTAATAATATTTTCGATATTTGTTTCTGTTGTGTAAAATATTTAATATCGTTTTCAATTTCATCAGTCAATAAAATGCTGGCATTTACTTTTCCTAATCCTTTACAAGCAGGACAAATTTCGTCTGTATCGATATTAAGTTCAGAACGAACACGTTGACGAGTAATTTCCATCAAACAGAATTTAGACAATGGTAAAACGTATGATTTTGCTTTATCTTCATCTAATAATTCTTTCATTTTATCGTAAATTATTTTTTTATTTGCTTCAATATGAACGTCAATAAAATCAATAACAATTAAACCACCAATATCTCGTAATTTTAATTGACGAGCTATTTCTTCAATTGCCAACAAATTAACTTCAAGAGCATTATCTTCCTGATTTGAAGAATTATTAAATTTACTGCCACTGTTAATATCAATAATATTTGCAGCTTCAGTATGTTCTATTATTAGATACGCGCCATTTTTTAGAGGAACAATTTTCCCAAAGGCACTTTTTATTTGTCGTTCAATACCAAAATTATCAAAAATAGGTTCGCTACCCAGATATAACTTTACAATATTATTTTTATCGGGAGATATTTCGCTAATAATATCTTTTACTGCTTCGTATGTCTTTTTATCGTTTGTCGTTATTTGAGAGAAAGAAGAATCCAACATATCTCTTAAAAATGTAGAAGTTCTATTAACCTCTCCTAGCACTAATTTTGGTGCAGTAATCTTTGGTAAAATAGTAAAAAGGCTTTCCCATTTTTCCACTAGAGTTAGTAATTCTCTATCAAGTTCAGCGACCATTTTCTTTTCAGCAACAGTACGAATAATTACACCATAATTTGGAGGAGTAATACTTTCCAGTAATTTTTTTAAACGAACTCGCTCTTCTATCAGTTTTATTTTGGTGCTGACATTATTTTTCGGATTGAACGGCAAAATTATAACATTTCTTCCTGCAATCGAAATTTCACATGTTAATCGGGGGCCTTTTGATGATATAGATTCTTTTTCTACTTGTACCAAAATATTTTGGCCAACCGTCAACACGTCAGAGATTTTACCGTTTTTATCAATTTCAGGTTCTATTTCTATCTGACTGATATTACGATATTTATTTTTGTTTGACGAAGCAATATTTACGAATTTATTCAAACTTAAAAATCCTGCGCCTAAATCTAAATAATGCAAAAAAGCTTCTTTTTTCGAACCTATATCAATAAAAGCTGCATTAAGACCTGGTACAATCTTTTTTACCTTCCCTAAATAAATATTTCCTACTGCAAATTCTAAATTATTGCTTTCTCTAGAAAATTCTACTAAGCGCTTGTTTGACAACATCGCGATTCTTGTCTCAGAATTTCTAACGTCTATATATAATTCGCTATTTGTGTCTTTTTTATTATTCACGGGCATTTTTAAAACAAGAATAATAAAGATATTATACCTTTATTATTCTGTATGTTTGAAAATTATAACTATTTATTTTCTCTTTTTATGTCTGTTTTTACGTAGACGTTTCTTCCTTTTATGAGTAGACATTTTATGTCTTTTTCTTTTTTTTCCACTTGGCATGATCTATATTATTTAAGTTATTAACTAATTGTTATTTTGTTCTTGTTCTTGCTTGTTTTACTTTTTTAATTTTCACATCCTTAACTGATTCTTTAAAATTGTCAGCTGGTTTGAAAACTGGAATATTGTGAGCAGGTACTTTTATTGCAGTATTATTTGACATATTTCGTGCAATTTTTTCTTTCCTTTCTTTTAATTTAAATGTACCGAAACCGCGTAATGTAACTTCATCTCCTTCTTTCAATGTATCAATTACTATTGACATAAACGTTTCTAAAAATACAGATACCTCTGCTTTATTAAAGCCTCTTTCACTAATAATGTTTATAATTTCTGCTTTTTTCATTACATGTTTTATTTAATTCATTGCAAAAATAATACTTTTGATTGTAAAAACAAAATTTTTTATTATTTTATTTCTCTTTTTTTTATTAGCCTCTTTTTGAAAAAAATATTACTTTTGTAAAATCATGAAAAAAATTTTAATTCTATTATACTTGTCATTTTGTTTTGTTGTTCAAAATCATTCTTTCTCTCAAATTGCTTATAATTCCTATTTTGTAGCATTTAAAGACAAAAA
>CAZBPT010000048.1:3697-5746 GCA_964493875.1 uncultured Bacteroidales bacterium
GATATTAAAGACCCAAAACTATATAACGTTTATGATTATAGTAGAATTCCTGAGCGTATTAGTAATTTTAAGAAAGTTAATAAAAGAAAAAATTATTATAATTATGGTATAAGTTTTCCTCAAATTAATATTAATAATGGTCAATTTTTGCATAATCAAGGATTTTGTGGCGATAATATGATTATTGCCATTACAGATGACGGTTATCAAGGTGCAGAAAAGTACGATTCTTTTAAACATTTGTTTGCTAAAAATAAAATTTTAGATACTTATAATTTTGTATCCAGTAATGATTCTGTTTTTAACGTTGGCGGACACGGAACTTGTTGTTTATCAATTTTATGTTCAGATATTTCAGGCAAATTTATAGGATCTGCTCCTAATGCCGATTATGTTTTACTTATTACTGAAAATGGCGACAAAGAAGAGTATATTGAAGAATACAACTGGGTTTCTGCTGCCGAATTCGCTGATAGTATTGGTGCTGACGTTATCAGTGCGTCTTTAAGTTATTATAAATTCGACACAAATACTTTTGATCATAATTATTACGATTTAAACGGAAAAACAGCGGTCATAAGTTGTGCTGCCACTATTGCTGCCTCAAAAGGTATGATTGTTTGCGTTGCTGCTTCAAATTCTTATTCTTGGATTCATGTTCCTTCCGATGCCGATAGTGTTTTGACTGTCGCTGCTGTTAATCCTGACGGAAAACATTCTGCGTTTAGTTCTGTAGGATATTCCGCAGACGGACGTATAAAACCCGATGTTGCTGCAATGGGAACTAATGTTATACATCAAGGAAGAAATAATTCTATCTCAGGTGGCGCAGGGACTTCTTTTGCGACTCCTATAATTGCTGGTCTCGCGGCTTGTTTGTGGCAAAAATATCCCCATAAAAACAATATGGAAATTATCGATGCAATTCGTAAATCATCAAATAATTATTTTAATCCTACAAACACTTGCGGTTACGGAATCCCCGATTTTGAAATTGCCTCGCTCCTACTTGAAAACACAAACAATGATTCTGTAATTTCTCTGGATAATATTCTTAATAAAGATATTGTTTCTTTTGATGTTTCATATAATGAGAATGATAAAGTTCAAATTAAAATTGTAAACAAAAAGAATAAAGTTGTATATAAAGAAAAAATTGATTCTAAAATTAAAAACGGAGATAATCAAGACAGTAATTATAAGAAAAGAAAAAATATCAGTGTAAATTTAGATAAAAGCGGAATTTATGAAATAAAAGTAAAAATCAATAATAACGATTTTTCTAAAAAACTTATTAAATACTAAAATGGCAGACAATTCTTCATACACTTTAATCGAATTATTACGGCAAATAAAAGAAACGGTAAATACTGTTTTTAGTCCGGATATTTGGGTTCGTGCTGAAATAAATAATATTACTGAAGCTAGTAGTGGTCATTGCTATCTTGAATTGATACAAAAAGCACAAAATTCTGATGCCGTAATTGCTCAATGTAGGGCAAGTATTTGGTCTACTAATTATTCTTATATTAAACGATATTTTGAAAGTATAACAAAAACTGAATTTAAAAAAGGTATTATCGTACTTGTAAAAGTAAGTGTTGATTTTCACGAAAAATACGGTTTCTCATTAAATATCAGAGATATAGATCCTAATTACACTGTTGGTGATTTAGTACGACAAAAAAATGAAGTTATTGAAAAGTTAAAGAAAGACAAAGTCTTTGATATGAACAAATCATTGGAACTTCCGCTTGTTATTCAATCTATTGCAATAATTTCATCTGCAACTGCTGCCGGATATGAAGATTTTGTTAATCACATTACAAAGAATAAATACAATTTAAAATTCAATTTGAAATTATTTCAAGCAGATATGCAAGGTGCAAAAACAGAAGAAACTGTTATTATGGCTTTGGATAAAATTTTTGAAGACAATGAAAATAATTTCGACATTGTTGCAATTATTCGTGGTGGCGGATCAAAAACCGATTTAAGTTATTTCGACAATTATAACATTGCAAATTCAGTGGCTCAATTTCCCATTCC
>CAZBPT010000048.1:5846-7249 GCA_964493875.1 uncultured Bacteroidales bacterium
TTAGTTGCATCAAAAGATTTTTTCAATCGTTCTAATAATAAAATTGAAGAAAGCAAAAATAAATTAAAATTATTATTGTATCAAAAAATCAACGATGAAAATAATAAAATCATTTCATATAATGAAAAATTATTATCATCTAACAAGAATTATTTTGATTTACAAAATACTATTTTAAATAATCTGGAAATGAAAATTAAATTAATGGATCCGCAAAATATTTTAAAACGTGGATTCAGTATTTCTAAAATAAATGGTAAAGTTATTTCTGCCGAAACGATTATTAGTAGCGGAGACATATTAGATACAATTACAGCTGATAAAACGATAGAAAGTATTGTTATTTAAAATATATTTTTTTCAAAAAAAGTTGTATTTCTAAAAAATTAAAGATATAAAAAAACAAAAATTTTTATTATTGATATTATTTTAATTCTATAATTGAAAATAAAAGCAAATTACAATATGTAAAAATCAATGATTTAATTTCAAAAAGAAATAAATACATGATTATTTAAAAGTAAGTAATAAAAATAAATTTCATAATGTTATAAAACAAAAAAACTGACCAAAAGGTCAGTTTTTTTATTATTATTAGAAATAAATTATTTTTTTGCTTTAATTGCTGCTTGAGCTGCTGCCAAACGAGCGATAGGAACTCTGAAAGGAGAGCAAGAAACGTAGTTCATTCCTGCGTTGAAGAAGAATTCAACAGAAGCGGGATCACCACCATGTTCACCACAAACTCCAACTTTCAATTTTTCGCGTGTTGAGCGACCTCTTTGAATTCCTAAATCAATCAATTGTCCAACACCATTTTGATCTAATGTTTCAAATGGGTCACGAGGAATAATTTTTTCTTCGGTATAAGTTTTAATAATTGCATTAACATCATCACGGCTGAAACCGAAAGTCATTTGTGTTAAGTCATTTGTACCGAAAGAGAAAAATTCTGCTACTTCTGCAATTTTATCAGCAAGTAAAGTTGCACGAGGAATTTCTATCATTGTTCCGTACATATATTTGAAATCGATACCAAATTTAGCAACAATTTCTTTATGAACTTTATCAGCAATTGCTTTTTGGTGTTTCAATTCAGTAACATCAATAGTAAGAGGAACCATAATTTCCAAGATTGGATTTTTTCCTTCTTTCAATAATTCTGCTGTAGCTTGAAATAAAGCACGGAATTGAGTTGCAGTAATTTCCGGATAAACAATACCTAAACGGCAACCGCGAAGACCCATCATTGGATTAACTTCGTGAAGAGCTTCAAGAATTTTTTTCAATTCATCATAAGACATTCCTTTTTGTTTTGCAAGTTCTTCAATTTTTTCTTTTTCAAAAGCTTGCGGAACAAATTCGTGTAGTGGTGGGTCCATTAAACGGAAAGTTAAAGGTTT
>CAZBPT010000048.1:7349-13112 GCA_964493875.1 uncultured Bacteroidales bacterium
ACCTTTTGCACCGTTTAAACTAATTGTATCACCTTCTTTAAATGTTTTATTTCCAATTTTAACTTCATTTTTAGAGAAATCAATATGAACAGCTTCACAACCAACGATACAGCATTTTCCCCAACCACGAGCAACAAGAGCAGCGTGAGAAGTCATACCTCCACGAGCAGTTAAAATACCGAGAGCAACGCGCATACCTTCAACGTCTTCAGGATTTGTTTCTTCACGAACCAAAACACAAGGAACTTTTTTTGCTGCAAATTCCAAAGCTTTTTCACAAGTAAGTGCGATTTTACCAACAGCACCACCAGGACCTGCAGGAAGACCTTTTGCCAATACATGATATTTTTTTTCGTCAAGTGGATCTAATATTGGGTGAAGAAGTTCATCTAACTGCTCAGGTTTTAAACGCATTACAGCTGTTTTTTCATCAATCACTCCTTCTGCCAACATATCCAAAGCCATATTTAAAGCAGCAAAACCTGTTCTTTTACCAACACGGCATTGTAACATATAAAGTTTACCTTCTTGAATTGTAAATTCAATATCAAGCATATCTTTATAATGTTCTTCCAAGTGAAGTCTGTAACCATCCAATTCTTTATAAATTTCCGGCATAGAATCTTGAAGAGAAACCATGTGAGCATTTTGATCGTTTTTGGTATCATCGTTCAAAGGATTTGGAGTACGAATACCAGCAACAACGTCTTCACCTTGAGCATCTACTAACCATTCACCGTAGAATTTATTATCACCGGTAGCAGGGTTACGAGTAAAAGCAACACCTGTAGCAGATTTTTTGCCCATATTTCCAAAAACCATTGATTGAACATTAACAGCTGTTCCCCAATTGTCTGGAATATGTTCTATTCTACGATAAGAAATTGCTTTACGACCATTCCATGATTTGAAAACAGCTCTAATACCGCCTTCAAGTTGTTTTTTTGCGTCGTCAGGGAATTCTTCGCCTAAAACTTCTTTTACTTTTGCTTTAAAAACTTCTGCCATTTCTTTCCATTCATCTGCAGAAATTTCGATATCGGATTTATATGATTTTTGTTTTTTATAGTCGTTTAAATAATCATCTAATTTTTTACGTATGTCAGCATCTTTTTCATTAGCTTTGTCCATAACAACATCGGCATACATCATAATAAGACGACGATAAGAGTCATATACAAAACGAGGATTATTTGTTTTCTTTATTAAGCCAGGGATAGTTTTTGAGCTCAATCCTACATTTAATACTGTATCCATCATTCCTGGCATTGATACTCTTGCTCCTGAACGACAAGAAACTAAAAGTGGATTATCAGGGTCATCGTATTTCATACCCATTTCACTTTCAATTTGTTTCATTGCTGTCCAAACTTCGTCCATAAGTTCTGCAGGAAGTTGTTCGTTATTTTCATAATACTCAGTACATGTTTCTGTAGTGATAGATAGACCTGACGGTACAGGAAGACCTATTAAACACATTTCTGCTAAATTCGCACCTTTTCCACCCAAAAGGTTTTTCATCGATTCATTTCCTTCAGCTTTTTTATTTCCGAAGGTGTATACTCTTTTTACTTTTGTCATATTCTCTTATAATAAGTTTGTTATATTATTCTTTAATATTTTTTTAAAATTAAGTTAGCTTTCAATAACCCGATTTTTTTCTAATTTACAAAGATAATATTTTTATTGAAAAAACTATTATCATTTTTACGGATTTTTTTTGATTAATTAAAAAATAAAAAAAAACTCTAAATTTTTTAGGTTTAGAGTTTTTTCTTTATTTTGGAGATTTAGTTAAATCCACCTAGTTTCAAAATATCTGTACGATAATTTACGCACATTACAGGAATTTTTTTCAAAAACTCTTTATTTTGAGGTAAATTAATTTCGTGAACAATCTTTTTATAATGTTCAGTCATAAACAAAACAAGTTCAGGCTGTTCATGGTACATAAAATCATATAAATTTTCAGATTTATTTTTTTCCGGGATCCATTTAATATCAAAATCAATTGCATAATCAGTAAAAACATCTATTGCAAACTGAACATTCTTTTCAGTATCCATTTTCATTTCTGAATCTTTATAATCAATTGGACAAAGAATAACTTTACTTTCGAATAACATTTCCAAGTATCTTACCCATTGAATTTTTACTCTTGATTTTTTGTCGTTGGTAATTGGAACACAAATTTTATCAAAATTGCCAGTATTAATTGGACGTTGAACCAAAATAAAAGGAATTTTCAAAAATTGACGAATCAATTTTATTGCTTTATGTACAGTTTTTACTCCATGAGTACCCATTATAGCCAAAAAAGTATTAACTTCCAAGCCATAATTGTAAATTGTTTCCCCTATATGTCCTGCACGAACATCACCTGAGATATTAACATTATCGTTAGAAAATTTTTCATTATAGAATTTGATAACTTTTTCTAATTCTACTTTCCATGCGAATATCTCTTTTTCAGAGGGCACTACGTGTATCAGCTTTATAGACATATCGAATGCATTTGCATATTTTATAGCGTGCTCTATCGCAAAATTTGATTCATTGCTAAAATCATAAGGAACTAAAATATTTCTTTTCATGATAATTTTTTTAAGTTTAACTTTAATTATACAAATATATATTTTTTTTGTAAATTTGCAATAAAAAAATAAAAAAAAATTATGAACTACGATTTAATTGTTTTAGGTGCCGGTCCGGGCGGATATGTAGCTGCCATTAGAGCTGCAAAATTGGGAATGAATGTTGCCGTTATTGAAAAAGAAAATCTTGGCGGTATTTGTCTTAATTGGGGTTGCATTCCCACAAAAGCTCTTTTGAAATCTGCAGAAATATTCAATTATTGCAAACATTCAGATGATTATGGAATTTCTATTTCAGATTTTTCTGCTGACTTCAATAAGATAATTGAAAGAAGCCGTAATGTTTCTTCAACAATGAGTAAAGGTATTGAATATCTTTTTAAAGTTAACAATATTACTGTTATCAAAGGCAAGGGAAAACTAATTTCAAAAAACGAAATTGCTGTTACTAATGAAGAAACAAACGAAGTATCTACATATTCTTCAAAAAAAATTATTCTTGCTACAGGTGCTTCTTCAAAAAATATCCCTAGTTTTCCACAGGACGGGAAATACATTATTGGTTACAGAGACGCTTTGACATTAAGCGAAATGCCCGAATCAATGGCTGTAATCGGCTCAGGTGCTATTGGAACAGAATTGGCATACTTTTATCAATCTTTGGGTTGCAATGTTACTCTCATTGAGTTCCTTCCTGAAATCGTTCCTTTGGAAGACGAAGAGGTTTCTCGTCAATTATCACGATCAATGAAAAAATTAGGTATGAAAATTATGACTTCTACTTCCGTAACAAAAGTAGAAATAATTGATAATAAAGCCATTGTAAATTATACCGACAAAAAAGGAGAAAACTCTCTAACTGTTGATAAAGTTCTTTCTGCCGTTGGTGTTACTCCAAATATTTTTGGATTAGGATTAGAAGAACTTGGAATAAAAACAGAAAAAGGAAAAATTGTAGTTGACGATTATTATACAACAAACATTGATTCTGTATATGCCATTGGCGACATTGTTCACGGTCCAGCTTTAGCTCACGTTGCTTCGGCAGAAGCTATCTGTTGTGTTGAACATATTGCAGGTTTAAATCCAAAACCTATAGATTATTCTATTGTTCCTTCTTGCATTTATACAGTTCCTGAAATTGCCTCTGTTGGAATTACAGAAAAAGAAGCACTTGAAAAATCTCTAAATATTCGTATCGGCAAATTCCCTTTCACAGCATCAGGAAAAGCTACTGCTGCAGGTAACAGAGACGGTTTTGTAAAACTAATTTTCGACAAAGACAGCGATTTGTTATTAGGTGCTCATTTTATTGGTAACAATATCAGTGAAATGATTTCGGAAATGGCTGCTTTAAAACAATTAAACGCAACTGCAAAACAATTAATAAAAATTATCCACCCACATCCAAGTTTATCAGAAGCAATCATGGAAGCTGCGGCTAAAGCCCACGATGAAGCTGTACACATTTAATAAGAACTGATTTACAACTTTTTGATTACTATTTACTGCCAAGCATTGAATATCGTGGCATTTTATTCGTAATAGGGTTAAAATATTTTTGTATCAAAATATATTTTTTTCTATAATCCCATATACATGTTTTGAAACATATTCCGATATATTTGCTGCCTATACTCTTGGCGTAAAATAAAATCCTACTGTCGCACCGGTAATTCTTTCTCCAGTATTTATTAATTTTGAAATTATTATTTCTATTGTGTCCAAATAATTTGATACTCTTTTATCTTAATTAAGAATTTCGCTCTTTATTGCATTTTTTTCTATTCCTTTTCCACTTGCATTTTTCTTTCTACTCTTTTAACCACAGCCCGACTAAGTTCATATAGTAAAAACAAAGGAAATGCAACAAGCATCATTGTGAATACATCGGAACTTGGAGTAATAAGAGCAGCTGCAATCATAATTAATACAATTGCAAATTTTCTATATTTTGAAAGAAATTTAGATGTTAACAATCCAATTTTAGCGAACAAATAAGCAACAACAGGCATTTCAAACACTAAACCCATAACAAAAATTAGAGTTAAAAAAGTTGAGATATATGAATCTAACGTTATCTGATTTTTAACAGCATCACTAACTTGATAACTTCCTAAAAAATTTAATGTTAACGGGAAAATCACAAAATAACCGATTAGTAAACCAATAAAGAATAACACCGAAAAATATATTATTCCCTTTAATGCTGAACCTATCTCCTTTTTATACAATGCAGGATACACAAATATCCATAATTCTGTTATGAGATACGGAAATGCCAATATCAACCCAATACAAAAAGAAATACTCAAATGAATAAACAGTTGAGAAGCTAAATTTATGTTTATTATTTTTATATCATGTATATCAGGAGATAAAGAATCAATGGACAAGTAATTAGACAATTCAAACATAACATTGTATGTGGAAAAACTGCGATAACATGGTGCCAATATTATTTTATCAAATACAAAATCCTTATACAAAAAGGTCAATACTGCAACAGCAACGATTACTACCACACAGCGAATTATTAACCATCTAAAAACTTCTAAATGGCCCCAAAAATCCTTTTGAGATTTAGTCATTTTTTTGTTTTATCAACTGGAGAATCTTTTTGTCCTTCATCTTTTACCATGTTGTCAAAACCATCTTCGACATCTTTTTTCGCTTTATTAAATTCGCCTAGACCTTTTCCCATTCCACGCATAAGTTCCGGAATTTTTTTACCTCCAAAAAGAATAAGGACTATCAATAATATTACAAAAATTTCTTGACCACCTATAATGCCTAATAATATCATATTCAATTTATTTTATGGGTAAAATTATTACCCGGGTTAAAAAATATTTTATTTTTCAACAAGGAAAATTTCGTTGGTTTCAAAATTAATTTCCCAATTCCCATTTTTATTACTTTTCCATTGGTATTTTGCCGACATAGTATCCCACCATTGTTGAAATTTGGTACCGGTGTAGCCCATATCTTTTACCAATTTCTCATACAAAGCCTCATTGTCGGCTGTAACTACTTTTGCCAATTCCGTTAAACCGTTTTTGCGTTCAAACAATGTTTGAATCTCTTTTTTTTCTTCAGGTGTTACCTGTCCTATTATTTTTTTCATTATCATTTTAGCCTCTGTTATATCCCATCGGGCATCGTCGGG
>CAZBPT010000049.1:0-12612 GCA_964493875.1 uncultured Bacteroidales bacterium
TTCATATACCCGATAATACGTGTAAGATAATCTAAATTTGTACTTTTACATTTTGGACAAGTTTTTAAATTTCTCTTATCAATATGTCCACAATCATTACAAACAGTATTGGGAATATTAAATGTAAAATAATTACAGCCTTCTTGTGTAGCAACTTTCAAAAGTTGTCTGTATTGATCTTTTGAGAGATGTTCTTCCAAATTCAAATGCAAAGCCGAACCTCCTGTAAGATGTTCAATATATTTACGACCGTGCAAACGGAATTTATCAATAATATTTAAAGATTCGTCTTCAACAATAAAGAAATAGCTATTGTAGCAATCACGAGGAACAATGTAACCTGCTTCTCTGTCCCATTTTGCATGTTTTACACCAACGTTTTCGGCAGGTATCATTTCACAATTGAACATTACTTCTTTTGTACGATATTTTCTGTTGTATTTTTCTATCAAACCGAGAGTTTCAGAAACGAAAGATGCGTATTCCGGATTATCATTTATTTTGATTCCTAAAAATTCAGCAGCTTCTACTAAACCATTTACCCCTATAGTAAGATATTGACGTGAAAGATTAATATAACCTGAATCGAACAAAGGCAACATTTGCTTAGATTGTAATATTTTTAGGTTTTCGTTATATGCTATTTGTACTTTATGAACAGTGTCAACAATATCTTCTAAATATGTCAAATAAGGAATTCCTTCTGCATCTGCTTTTTGAATGCAACGATTCAGATTAATTGTGAGCACGCTTTTTGAACCTGTAGAAACACCACCGGCACCAAGAGTATAACTAAAACCATTGTCGGTAATTTCATTTCTTAAACGGCAACAACTACTCAAAGAATCGGCATTGTCGCTCATATAAGTAAAGAAAGAATGACCTTCGGCATACATTTCAGCAGTGAAATCAGCATATTCTGAATCTTTTGCATCGCCATTTTCTGAAAGTAGAGCCATAGTTTCTACTGGAAAGGTTAAGATTGTGCGTAAACGTTCTTTATTGAACCATTTCATAAAACGTTTTTGTAGCCAAGAAAGGGATTTCCAATCAGGAGCACTGCCATCAGGAAATACGAATAAGCCAAATAAACTTTCAAAATAATAGCGGTCATAATATGAGATATTCCAGAAAACTGCCTGGAAATTACGTGCACCTGTTGGCTGATTTATTGAATATACAATTTGTTCAAAACAATCTGTGATAATTTTATCAATAGTTCTTTGTTTTGAAGATAAATCTACAACTTTGTCAGCATGCAAATAATAATCTTTTCCGTATTCCAATCCAATGAAATAGTTAAAGTACATTAGAAATTCAGGAGTAGCACAAGCACCGCTTAACATACTTGACACCATAAATACCATATTTATGAAACCACCGCAGAAAGACTTTAAATTTGTTGGTGCTTTTGAATTACCGCCAATAGAATGAGTGCCTGACAAAAGCCACGGATACATAGTAATACTTGCACAATAATTTGCCAAATTTGTTTCATCATTTTTGTAAATAATATGTTCATTCAACAAACTAATGTATTTATCCGACATTTCTTTGCCATGCATCTCTTTTAGTCTATCGCAAAGTAAGCGTCGGTTTAAACGAATAAAATTTGACTTTGGAAGTTCCCCAACAAGAGTAACAAGGTTTTTATTTTCCACATTTGCATTTGCATCATATTTACTTGCAGTTGCTGCGTTGCTGGCATCGCAATATTCCATCATGAAATTAAGTTTATCACGAACATCTCTGTCTTCTGAATGCTTCTGTCTATAAAACATGTATGATTTTGCAACTGCATAATAACTTTCTGCCATAAGAGCAAGTTCTACCTGATTTTGAATTTCTTCAACGGTAGTTCCATCGGAAACATTCAAACGGCAAAGAATATTGGTCAACATATCTTCGGTTGCAAAACAGTTCACTGACAAAAATGCCTTAGCAACAGCATTTTTAATTTTGTGAATAGAAAAAACCTCTTTTTTCCCGTCCCTTTTTACAATTTGTATATCCATATCTTATATTATTATATTGTTATATTATTATTTTTTTTTGTTAGATAAATAAAGAAATTTTAGAAAAAACGAATATAATAATAGTTATTTTATCGCCCTCAAAAATTTCTCTCAAAATTTTAATTTTTTTTTATCAAAACAACTCTCAAGCACTCTCCCCAAAAAGTATTGACATCAGAATCAACTCGAAAAAAATTCATCTTTATTGATATGACTTAGATTCAATGTGTTTCCTGTTTTTTTACGTATTAATTTTCTCAGCTAAAAAACAAGAAAAATTGTCAAATACTAACCTTACAAAAATACTATTAATAAAATTTGTTTCCCTAATTGTTAAAAAAAAAAAAATGAATGTTAACATTTTTATTAATTTTTTTTTGTCATCGTCTAATAGCAATTATTATGGTAAAGATTTAATTTGTGAATATTGTTTGAGAATAAAAAATGACAAAATACTACAAATTATTCAAAAGCTTGCTTTTCAAATATTTCGAAAAAAATTACAAAAAATTTGGGGAAATCGATAAATATAAAAAATATTTTATTATTTTATTTCAGGCAGACCCGACAATATTTTAGTCATTATTATATGTTTTTCCATTCCAAAAAACAGCCTCGGAATTTACACCAAAAGAATATTTGGCAGTTTTTCCGTGAAGCTCAAAATTAGTTACTTTCTCATAAGAGATAGTAGTTGTTTTTTCTCCGTCAAAAAATTTCAAATTACCAAGATTGTCTAAGTATAAACAAACATTATTGCTAATTTTAATCTCATCAGGATAAAAATTTTCTAATGTAAAAACTTTACTATCGACACAAGCATAAAAATTATTTTGAATGCCATAAACCAAAATATTATCTTTACAATAATAGAAATCCGGCGTATTAAAGCTTAATGTTTCTACTTGAAAATCTCTAAAAACTTTAAAATATCCATTCACATCAACATAAGCAAGAAAATTTTCAGCTGTTTTATATGAATTTGCCCTAAAGTTTTCAATTTCGGTTAACTCTCCATAATAATAACATTGGAAAGAATTATTGCTTACTTCAACAAATGCCACCAAATTTTTTCCTGCTTTTATTGAATCAAAACGTTCATAATAATCCAGAGCTATTATTTCTTCTTGATAAAAAATATTCACATATTTTCTACTATCCACAAAAGCAGCGATGTTATCTCCAGAGATAAAGTAATTTTCTTCATTGCGAGTCAATGCATCATCTAATTCAAAAATTTTCCCTTCATAATATGCCTTCAAAATATGTTCTACATCATCATACCAAACAACAATATTTGAATTTGCAGAATATTCTTTAGCAGACAAACTCAAAGACACTGTTCTTCCACTGTCGAAAACTTTTAGCACATTATTATATGAAAAAACCACCAGATTTTTTGTTACTGTATAATTATCAACATAAGCACATACATTATGTACGATATTGTTATAATAAATTTTAAAATTTCCAGCAGCATCCTCGTATGCTAAAGAATTATCTCCAATTTGATAAGATTTGAATTTTTTGGCTTCTATTTGTTTTATTTTTCCTGAATCAAAAATTAAAACATTACCTAAGAAATCGTACAAAAACGAAATATTTTGAGAATAAATATTCTGGTTCGTAAAAACCAACGCTATAAAAAGCATCAAGAAAGAATATTTTTTTAAATAATATCTCAAAACTATATTTTTTTACAAATTTACATTATTATTTATTAATTTTGTAAAAAAAATATGGCAAGAAAAGAAAATGCTAAGCAAATTTCCGATTTGGGAGAATTCGCTCTGATAGATTATTTAACACAAGATATTGAAATTAAAAATACAAAAATATTTCGTGGTATTGGTGATGATGCAGCTGTATATGATGTTGGGAATAATATCTGCAATTTAATCACTACCGATTTATTGGTAGAAGGCATTCATTTTGACCTTATATACACTCCTTTAAAGCATTTAGGATATAAATCCGTAATTGTAAATTTAAGCGATATTTATGCCATGAATGCAACACCAAAATATATTACCGTTTCAATCGCTCTTAGTAGTAAATTTTCTCTTGCTGCAATTGAGGAACTTTATAGCGGTATTAAATATGCCTGTGATAAATACAACGTAAAATTAGTTGGTGGCGACACCAGCAGTTCTCTTTCAGGCCTTTTTATAAGCATCACCGCAGTGGGAGAAGCTAATAAAGACGAGATTGTATATCGCACAGGAGCAAAAGCAAATGATTTGATTTGTGTTTCCGGAAATTTGGGGGCAGCTTACTTGGGATTACAGATACTTGAACGCGAGAAAAAGGTATATATGGAAGACCACTCCACACAACCAGAATTAGATCAATATGACTACATAATAAAACGTTTTTTAAAACCAGAAGCAAGACGAGATATTATTGAAAATTTCAAGAAATTTAATATTGTTCCAAATTCAATGATTGATATTTCTGATGGACTATCCTCAGAATTACTTCACTTATGCAAACAATCAAAATTAGGCTGTAAAGTTTTTGAAGACAAAATCCCTATTGACATTGAAAGCGCTACAACTGCAGAAATTTTTAGACTCGACCCTACTATTCCGGCAATGAACGGAGGTGAAGATTACGAATTATTATTCACTGTTCCACTTTCGCAGAAAGAAATTGTTGAAAAAATTCCTGATGTTTCAATTATTGGTTTTATGTGCGAAGATCCTAAAACAAAACTTATTGTTGCCCGCAACGGTGTAGAATTGCCACTAATTGCACAAGGGTGGGTTCATAACAACGATAAAGAATAAAATAATTATATTCTAATAGATTTATTTTTCTGCTGTCCAATCGGCAAATTTAAAATTGCAAGATTGATAACTTTTATCAATGTTTATAAAGGTAGTTTTAACTTTGCTTTTAATCCAATTTTCAATAACTTTCTGATTTTCCTTCTGTGTGGCAAACTCTTGAATTTCTTGATAATCGTCATTCAAATTTGCAAGATGTTTATCAACTCGATTATTAACTTTAATAATCTTGAAAATCTTTGCTCCGCTATTTGTGGTAGTTAAAAACGGTTTAGAAATCTCTCCGGTTTTTAAATCATAAATTGAACGCTTTATATTATTGTCGAGAGCATCATCACTAAGTTTTGTTGTTCCTGTATAAGGGTTAGAAATTTTTCCCCAGTTAAATTTAGAATCTCCATCGCTATATTTGGTGATAGCATTTTCGAAAGAGATAGAGTCATTTTTCAACATTTGATAAATACTGTCAGCTCTTCTTTCTGAAATTTCTATTTGTTCCACACTAACACGTGGGGTAAGAAGAATATGACGGAAATTCATCATATTTCCTCGTTTTTCTATTAGCTGAATAATGTGAAACCCGAAGTCTGTCTCAACAACACGTGAAATATCAGTTGTATTTTTCAATGCAAAACCAACAGAAGCAAATTCAGGAACGAGATCAGTACGGCTCACAAAACCTAATTCTCCGCCATTAGCAGCAGAACCGGGGTCTTCGGAATACAATACCGCCATAGTAGAAAAACTTTCTCCTGCAAGAATTCTGTCTCTTATTTCATTAAGTTTTTTTATTGTTTCGTCTTTCTCAACTTTTCCTATTTTTGGATTAATTACTATTTCCGAAAGTTCTACATAAGCATCTATAATCGGCAAACTATCCTTTGGAATTTCATCAAAAACTTTTTTCACATCAGAAGGAGTAACTTTTACTTTTTCTGTCAAGCTCGCTTGAACCCTTTGTGCCAAAATTTGTTCTCTAATTAATTGTTTAAAATCTTCTTTGATATCGGAAATTGATTTTCCTAGATATTCTTCGAGTTTTTTTTCAGAACCTAATTGTGAAATAAAAACAGACAATCTTCTGTCCATCTCATTATTTATCTCTTTCTCGGTAACTTCTACACTATCAATTTCTGCCTGAATCAACAATAATTTTTGGAACATCATTTCCTCAAAAATATCGCACTTTAAGTCGCCCTCATCTAGATATTTTCCTTGACTCAACAATTGGATATACTGATTTTCAACCTCAGACTTCAAAATAATTTTATTTCCAACGGTAGCGATAACTTTATCAACAACTTCCTGAGAGTTTGAATATAAGGTTAATAGTAATAATGGCAAAAGTAATATAGTGTATTTTTTCATTTTTTCTCGAATAATCATTTAATTAACGGAATTCTGAATAATTTTATTTTTTATTTCAAAATATTTTGCCCTACGCCTATTATTAATAAGAATTTGGATAATATCTTTTTCAACCAACTCCAATGGAGCCAAATCATCTTTTAAAATATAATCGTCAATTTTCACAATAATACGTTTCTCACCATCAACAAAATCAAGAATGTCTGTCTGTTGAATATCTTCTTCGTCCATTTTCTGAGAATAATTTATTGACAATAAAAAATCATTTAAAGCTATCCATTCTTTTTTAAAAACCACTTCACGATTTGTACCTATGCAAAATTTTTTCAAAGCATCATGATCATCTAAAGAAGAATTTCTCATTTTATCAAGAATATGATAATAATTCTGCAAATTTGCACTAAAAATTATATAATGTGCTTTTACGTAACTAGTTGGCAGCCAATACTCATCCAAATGATTTTCATAATATTTAACAATATCAGAAGAATCTATTACATAATTAATTTCTTTCTCAATAATACTATTAATATAAGAGTCGATATACAATTGACGTCTATATCTTTGAATTTTTTGAGCGATTTCAGTAGTATCGGTAACATGTTCTACAGCAGCCGCATATGCCAATCTTTCGAATTTCCAATTATCAATATAATGTTGAGATAATTGAACGCTGTCGGTCTTCGTATAATCATAAGGTAAAATTTTCATAATGTCGGAAGCGTACAAAAAATCGCCATCAACTTCTGCAACAATAGGATCTTTGACTTCTTGTTTAGGAGAACAAGCCAATGCAAAAAACAAAGATAAAAATAAAAAAATGATAATATTCTTCATTATTAGCAAAGAAAATAATAATTCATAAAAACAAAAAACGCTTAAGGATAAGCGTTTATGAGGTACCTGGCGGATTCGAACCGCCGTAGCCAGTTTTGCAGACTGGTGCCTAGCCACTCGGCAAAGGTACCATATTTTATTTTGCAAATATAATATGTTTTTTTCATTTTGACAAATTTTTTTTCACGATTGTGTAGATTATTGGTTCAACAACAAAATGCAACTTTTTATTGAAAAAAGTAAGGAAAAAAGTTTTTAAATTATAAGATCATTCAATTATCTTGAACTACTATTGGTTTTTATATCGTGTTTATTGATTGTTATTACTACCAATAAAACTCCTGAAAAACAAGCAAAAAATTTATTTTTAAAAAAAAATAAATTTTTCATTGCTTTTGTAAAATTTTTTCATTACCTTGTAAATAATTGTTAACCAATTAAATTTTCATATTATGAAAAAACTTATCTTTATTATAATTATATGTTTTGAAACTGTTGTAACTTTTGCACAGTTTGGTGGCGGAACCGGCACAGAAGCTGATCCTTATCGTATTTACACAAACGCAGATTTTGAAGAATTTTATGATAGTTTAAAATTGCAAAGTACTTTTACCGGCAAGCATTTTAGGTTGATGAATAACATAGAAGCTCAAACAACAAGTATCACAGAAAATAACAATACCACTTTTAACGGTATTTTTAATGGATGCGGTTATTCTATTGACATCACAAATATAGAAGATTCTTTTCTATTTAGTGTTATTGGTAGTAATGGATGTTTAGATTCCATTAAATTTATCGGAAGTACATACGCATTATCCTCTATAATTAGCGGTAATGATGGAATAATACGAAATTGTGTTTCCGATATTACTATACTTCATCCCGCAGTTTACTACTTTTTTTGCGTTTTTTGTTCTGAAAATAATTACACCGGGTTAATAGAATCATGTATAAATCTTTCTGATTTTACTAATATAATAAATCCTAATACGGGTGCAGCAGATATATTTTATTTTGCCGGGATTTGTTATCATAATTATGGAATAATTCGAAAATGTACTAATAAAGGTAACGCTGACATTAAGATGGGAAGCGTTGCCGGTATTGCAATAGAAAATATTGGAACTATAGATTTGTGTATTAATACCGGAAATTTAATTGGCGATTGTATGGGATATTATGATAACAGCAGTTATGCTCCTGCCGGAATTACATGTCTAATATTTACACCTTCAATAATTCGGAATTGTATAAATACAGGAGATATTCTGTTTGATTATGGATTTGCAAGCGGAGGTATTATTTCAGATGCTTTCAGTTATGCAGGTGAATGTTCAATCGAAAACTGTCTTAATACAGGAAAAATATATGGTCATGTCGGTCAAAATCATATAATAAGCGGAGGTGGAATTATTGGAGAACATAATGCAACAACAACTATAAATAATTGTTTAAATATCGGAAATTCAACAGGAGGAGGTTTGTTAGATTCTTTATACAATCCTATTTTCTTTCAAAATATTACCCTGAACTACTACGACAAACAAATGTGTCTCTCCAAAGGCATAAACGGCGCAGACATTCTTGGCTCCGCCGAAGGAAAACTCACTACTCAACTTGTTGGAAACAGTCCCGAATTGCAGGCAATGCTTGGCGATGGCTGGTCATACGCCGAAGGACGTTACCCTATTCCACTAGGCTTGGAAAATGATAGCATGGCATTAGTGGCTGCTACTCCGGTTTATCTGGATTTCGAAGACGAAGACAACTATAACCACGTGGATAGCGTTACAAAAAATTTTACCGTAGGGCTTGAAAATAACGTAACTTGGGAGGAAGCAAACGGCAGAGTAAGTTTCAATAACGAAAACGCTACGCTACTAAACATTGGCACAGAAAAACTAACTGCAAGTCTTGGCAATTACAGCAAAGAGGTACGTATTAATATTTTAGACATTGAACCAATAAACATTCAAGAAAATATTACAGAAAAAGGAATCTCTATTTATCCAAATCCTGCAAATGATTTTATAAACATAAATCTAAACGGAATAACTGCAGATAAAATTGAGATTTGCGATATTACGGGAAAAATAATATTAAGTCAATCCTTTTCAGGAGATAACTCGGCAATGTATATTGGAAACATAAAACCCGGAATGTATTTTCTTAACATTTACATTGAAAATCAGCAACTTACAACAACAAAATTTGTAAAAGAATAATTATAAAATAATTTGTTTTTGTAAAAATTATTCATTACCTTGTAAATAATTATTAACCAATAAAATTTTATAATCATGAAAAAAATGTTTTTTTTAGTAATTTTTGCTCTCGTTTTTTCGAGTAGCATTGTGTTTGGACAAACAGGACACGAAATATTTTATATGCCTGCTTCCGCTCCCGATATGAACTCAATGGTAACGGTTTCGAACATAAACACCTATAATTCATTCGTCTTAGGTGTAGATAGCAGCAATAAATTATATATTGGTCAATTGGACAATAACTTTCCGCAAAAACTTGTTGATACTGTAGTGAGATTTTTCCTTTTGCCAACGACATACGGTAAAATATTCCTTACTGGTGGATTTTTCGATGAAGACGACGACATTGTTGTATATGGTTATGGAGAAAACACAAAAAGAGGAATAATAATAAAAATAAATATGAATGCAAATTTGGCTACTTCCATCAGGTATTCAATGAGTTCTCATAATAACACTCCTGTTAATGATGGTTGCTATAGTAAAGCTGGCACCGCGAAAACATATAGTTTTATCGTATCAGATTCAATATTTATGAGGGTGCCAGCGACACTTACTGGAACAAATCCCATAAATACTGTAAAGCGATTTCCAAATGCAAAAATGATGTCTGTTTCGTGGGATGTAGAAAACAGTAAGCACGTAGTTAGCGGATGCAAAGGTGCAATAGGTGCAACTCCTTTTAAAAATTTCATTGGGGCACTTGATGGCTTAGCTATAATTCCTCCCGCAAATATTATTTATACATTTTCACCTTCCGGGTTTATATCTTCTGAATACACCAATAAGCATATTTTATCTGGAAATGGCTATTATTCGGATAGTATCGCCTATTTGATACAGGACTTACGCGATACATCTGATGGATTATGGGTAATGAAAATAAACTATCTTAACGGTACCGTGTATAGTAGTAATGGCTATCTTTTCGATTCAGAAAAAGTGTTGATTATTGATGCTGCTCACAATTTTAATTCATTGTTTATCTTGGGTCATCACAACGGCTTAAATTCAGGAGATTCCACTAATTTTGAATGCAGGTATATATCCCAGATTAATCTTTCTGATTCTACCGATATAATAACCAAACACATGATGGATGTAAACCTGCGGGAATTACCTTGGGTTTCTACCGAATATCTTCTAGAACAGGCTTACCTGAACAATATCATTTATAATCACTATACTGCATTTGTTCAAGTAACTGGAGCAGTAACCGCTAAAGGTTTTATGGTCGAAACATTTGATATGGCTTCTGGTACTTGCGACAGCACAATAAACAATTATCTAATAAATGTTGATCATGAAGACACAACTTACACTAATTTTTATTCACCATTAGGTTTTAATAATGTTTGGGTTCAATCTGGAAATTCTATTTCATCAATTCTTGTAACTTCTTATTCAACAGATTATATGACTGTATATGACAATTGCATTTCATATACCAAGTCAGGATCTTACTTTGAAAGATATGAGCAGATACAACAGTTAATAAAAGATAATCAGAAACTATACCAAAAAGAAAATATTAGTAATGGACAATCAGAAAAGACAATCGGACAAATCAATGTTACTGGAAACCGTCAGTTTGTTTGCGGCGAATTTGAAGGCACATGCCAGTATGAAATATTCGATATGTACGGGCGCTTGGTGTTCGAAGGCTTCACCGAGAACGGCGACTACAATATGCTGGAAATTTATGTGCCGGGTATGTACCTGATAAAGGTTACCGATTCAAAAAATAATGTAAAAACCGAAAAAATTGTAATTAGTGAATAAATTCTTTATTGAAAGAACTGCCTGCTCAATAGGTAGTTCTTTCTTTTGTTGTTAAATTTAAATATGTTGTTATGAAAACATCAGACTTAAGAAAAACACTTCTAATATTACTTGTTTGTATTATTGCGACTATCAACTCTTTTGCCCAATTTGGTGGCGGTACCGGTACCGAAGGAGATCCCTACCGCATCTACACCAAAGAGCATTTCGAAGAATTCGCCAATGAGTACAATTCTCAAAATTTTGCATCGTATGGCGATTTTTCTGGCATACACTTACGCTTAATGAATGATATTACAGATACGGTTAGAATTATGCCTTCCCTTTGTATAGAAGGACCTGAAGTATATTTTTTTAATGGAAGTTTCCATGGAGGAGGGCATTCCATTAACATTTATCCTGATAGTACAGAGAATAACACCATCTTCGGTAATATTGGAGAAAGCGGGTATCTCGATTCATTACGAATAGTTGGATCTCCATACTATTTTACATCTTTATTGATGGAAAATTGTGGCATAGTCTATAATTGTATTTGCGATGTTGAAATAAATCCTCCGCTTGTACCTGGATATTTTAGAGCCGGCATTTGCTACTTGAATTCAGGAATATTAGACCATTGCATTAATCTAACTGATTTTTCAAATGCCATTCATCCTGCTACTCAAGAATATGATGTAACCCGCTTAGCCGGAATTGCAATGTATAATCAAGGAATAGTAAGGCATTGCATAAATATGGGTGCTATTTCGGCAAAAGATGTATATCTTGCTTCAGGCATTATTAATTTTACTGAATTTAGTTCTATAACAGAACATTGTATCAATTATGGAAATATTTCGGTATCGAATACAAGTTCTCAATGGATTGGTGATTTTGGAGGCATTGCCGGATGGGTACAGGATTATTCTGTAGTTCAGAATTGTATCAACATGGGTAACATTAATTTTGTTTCGGAAATGCCAGGTGGAGGAATTTGTGGTATTGTTTATCCCTACAACAACACAATTCCAATTGTTAATTGTTTAAATACTGGAAAAGTTAATGGATTAATAACTTTCAATAATCAAAATACTCATGGTGGCGGTGGTATATTAGGTCGTTACGAATCAACTGTTCAAAATAATAACTGTTCTAATTGCCTAAATGTTGGGAATGCTGCAGGGAGTGCAATTGCTGATACAATAACTTATGAAAATACATTACTTGCCACCAACAACTTCTACGACAAACAAATGTGTCTCTCCAAAGGCATAAACGGCGCAGACATTCTTGGCTCCGCCGAAGGAAAACTCACTACTCAACTTGTTGGAAACAGTCCCGAATTGCAGGCAATGCTAGGTGATGGCTGGTCATACGCCGAAGGACGTTACCCTATCCCACTAGGCTTGGAAAACGACAGCATGGCATTAGTGGCTACTACTCCGGTTTATCTTGATTTCGAAGATGAAGACAACTATAACCACGTGGATAGCGTTACAAAGAATTTTACCGTTGGACTTGAAAATAACGTAACTTGGGAGGAAGCAAACGGCAGAGTAAGTTTCAATA
>CAZBPT010000050.1:0-12557 GCA_964493875.1 uncultured Bacteroidales bacterium
AGTTGAATGACCAAAAATTTCGGAATTAAACAAATTTCCTAAGCGGATGCAAGCACCTGCAAATCCCACCGGTATCACTACCCTATCCATTGTTGTGAGAAAATTCTTTTTATAAATTAACGAGTAAACAATAATTGCGAGAACAACTCCAAAAGCTCCCCCATGGCTTGCCAAACCCTGATAACCTACAAATTGAAAGTTTGGATGGAATTTTACTGGCAAAAATATTTCTACAAAATTTGAAAAATTTGCCAAATAATAACTTCCTTCGTAAAATAAGCAATGCCCTACTCTTGCTCCTAATAATCCACCAATTATTACAAAATATGCTAGCTTATCCAAATCTTTAACAGGAATATTTTCTTTTTTAAAAAATGATTTCAGGATAAAATATGAAATTATTAACCCCAAGACAAAAAACATTCCATAATACCTCAATTGGAAAGCACCGAGCTCAAAAACAATTGGATTAACATTCCAAGAAATTGCATTTATCATTTTTTTTTTACAAATCTAGTTTTTTTTTTAATTATATTAAAAAAAATGGCTTAATTATTGTAATTTTGTAGATAATTTTAATAAAAAACATAATACAATGAAAAAATTATTATTATCATGCTTTATTTTTGCACTATGTTTAACTACATTTGCACAAGGAATACCACAGCAACAATTAAAAAACACAAAAGGAAAATTTGTTGATACAAAAACATTAGTAAAAAACGACGGAAAACCAGTTCTTCTTTGTTTCTTTGCCACTTGGTGCAAACCTTGTATTAAAGAATTAGATACTTATAATGATCTTTATGAAGAATGGCAAGAAGAAACCGGAGTTAAAATTATTATAATATCTACCGACAACGCAAGAACATCTAGCAGAGTTGCTCCTTTTGTAGATTCTAAATCTTGGGATTTTGATGTGTATTTAGATCCTAATGGCGACTTCAAAAGAGCTATGAATGTTGTAAACGAACCACATACTTTTCTAATAGACGGTAAAGGTAAAGTTGTTTGGCAACATACATCATATATGCCTGGTGATGAAAAAAAGGTTTTCGAAAACATAAAAAAAGTTGCTGAAGGAAAAGCTATTAAATAATAAGTTATTTACTTAGAAAAAATAAAAGAGAGTGTAAAAAACTCTCTTTTTTTTGTTATCTTTGAAAAAAAACATGAAAAAAATATTTTTGGCAGCAATTTTTGCATTTTTCCTAAACTGTCTTTTCTCACAACAGGACAAAGGAAAATTCGTTACTTATCCTTTTGGTTTTTATGAAAATGAAATAATGAAAAGCATTACAGGGAAAAGTCCCGATGAAAGAAATGTAAAAACGAAAAGAACTTTCATTATGGACTTTGAAGGGAAAAATTATCCTGTAGATATTAATAAATATAAAACAGTTTTTCATAACAATCCATTATCACAAGGGAACAGTGGCACTTGCTGGGCTTATGTTGCTACATCTTTTATCGAATCAGAAATTTATAGAAAGAATAATATAAAAGTAAAATTATCTGAACTCTATGTTGTGTATTACGAATATTTAGAAAAGGCAGAAGCATTTGTAAATTCAAAAGGCAATACTTATTTAGGAGAAGGAAGTGAATCAAATGCAATTTTACGAATTATTTCAAAGTATGGATTAATGCCAGAAGAAGCATATAATGGCTTATTTATTGGCAAAAAATTCAACAATCATTCTGAAATGTTCAACGAAATAAAATCATATTTGCAATATGTAAAAGACAATAGTTTGTGGGATGAAAAAACTGTAATTGAGCATGTGAAAATTATTTTGGACAAATATATCGGAACAGCTCCCGCAAGTTTTACTTATCAAGGAAAAGAATATGATGCAAAAAAATTTGCTGATGAATATCTAAAAATAAAAACAAATGAATATTACAGTTTCATGTCAACAAAAGAACTTGATTATAATCAAAAAGCAGAATTAATAGAGCCTGACAATTGGTGGCATGAACAATATTATAATGTAAGTTTAGATGATTTTATTTTCCTGATTAATAATGCAATAACTAATGGTTATTCTGTAAGTATCTGTGGTGACGTTAGCGAAGCTGGTTACGATAAATTTGCAGAAGTAGCAGTTGTCCCCGATTTTGATATTCCACAAGAATATATTAATGAAGATTCTCGATATTTTAGATTGGATAATAACAGCACAAACGATGATCATTGCATTCATATAGTAGGTTATCAAGAAATAAATAATGAAAGATGGTATTTAGTTAAAGATTCCGGTAGCGGAGCTTTTGACGGACAGAACAAAGGATATCGTTTTTATCGTGAAGATTACATAAAACTAAAGATGATAAACACGTTGATACATGTTGATGTTTGTCGGAAAGTACTTAACAAAATAATTAAATGAGGATAATTTATTTTGAAAAAAATCAAAAATGAATTAATTTTACAAAGTTAAAAATATAAGATGAGTACAAAAATAAAATTAATAATTATCAACTTCCTTCAATTCTTTGTTTGGGGTTCTTGGATGATGACATTGGCACATTACGGATTTGTTGAAAAAGGCTGGGACGGAGCTCAATTTGGATTAGTTTTTTCAACAATGGGGTTTGCTTCTTTAATAATGCCCACAATATTTGGGATACTTGCCGATAAATGGAGTGCAAAATACGTATTTATTCTCTCGCATCTATTCTTCGGGATATCAATGTGCTTTTTACCATTAGTAAACAGCCCGATAGTATTTTTCGTTGTTCTATTAATAGCAATGTGTTTTTATATGCCAACATTAGCTCTTGACAATTCTATATGTTTTTCAATATTAATTAAAGAAGGTAAAGACACAACAAAAGATTTCCCTCCAATTAGAGTATTTGGAACAATAGGATTTATTGCTGCAATGTGGCTTACAAATTTATTTACAAAACCTTGGGGTTTAGGAAAAAGTATTGAAGTATCATTTATTATTGCTGCAATTGGCGCTTTTTGTTTAGCTGCTTTTTCTTTAATAATGTTACCAAATATTAAAACCGAAAAGAAAACATATAAATCATGGGTTGATAAATTAGGATTAAGAGCTTTCTCTCTTTTTAAAGAAAAAAAGATGGCTATTTTCTTCATTTTCAGTTTACTTTTAGGCGCTGCATTACAATTAACAAATGCTTACGGAGACAGTTTCTTACAAGATGTAAATGTTTTCCCAAAAGGAAGTATTATTAATAATCTTTCAACGATAATATTATCTATATCACAAATATCAGAGACATTATTTATTCTTGCAATTCCATTTTTCATGAAAAAGCTGGGAATAAAAAAAGTTATGTTAATAAGTATGTTTGCATGGGTGCTCCGATTTGGTTTATTGGGATTTGCTGACAACAGTGTACTCGGATTTTCACTAGTTGTATTTTCTTGCATAGTATACGGAATGGCATTCGACTTTTTCAATATCTCGGGAGCATTATTTGTTGAAAAAAATACCAATCAAGAAATTCGTTCATCGGCACAAGGTGTTTTCATGCTGATGACAAACGGTATCGGTGCAGTTTTAGGGAACATTATTGCAGGTGTTGTTATCAAGAAATTTTTCACAAGAAGCGATAATTCAATGATTTGGAATCTTCCTGATTTCCCAAATATCTGGTTCGTATTTGCAGCATACGCATTGGTTGTAGCAATATTATTCATATTTATCTTTAAATATAAACACAACCCGAAAGAATTTGAAGATTTCAAACATTAAAAGAACAGAATTACTTATATATAAAAAAAGTTTGTTAAATAAATAAAAAAAAGTTAAATTTGCACGCAAAAATACCAAGAATATGGCTAAGGAAGAAAAAAAAGAAAATATCAACAACATCGGAACAACAGTAAGCAAATTAGAAGCGTTTTTTAATAAACACAATAAAGTTATTTACGCTGTATTAATCGGAATAATTTTAATAATTAGTGGTTATTTGGTATATGAAAATTTCATTAAACCTCCAAAAGTATTAGAAGCCAACGTTGAAATTTTTCATGCTCAAAACTATTTTGAAAGAGATTCTTTCCGTTTAGCATTAGATGGCGACGGTACATATCCAGGATTCCTAGATATTATTGACAATTACGGAAGCACTCCTTCTGGAAATCTTGCAAATTATTATGCTGGAGTTTGTTATATGCGTCTTGGAGAATATGAAGCTGCAATCGATTATTTTAATAGTTATAAATCAAAAGAAAAAATGAGTTCCGCACAAGCTACAGGTAACATAGGAAATGCTTATTTGGAATTAGACGACAAAGCTTCTGCATTAAAATATTATTTGAAAGCTGCTAAAATTGCTTCTAACGATTTCTTAAGCCCTTATTATTTACTTCGTGCTGGTGAAACTTGCGAATTAATGGGTGATAACGAACAAGCTCTTAAACTTTACGAAAGAATCAATAAAGAATATTTCAGATCACCAGAACAAAACGGTATTGACAAATATATCGAAAGAGTAAAAACTAAAATAAATATTAATAAATAATTTTATTTTTAACATAATAAACACATTAGGGGCTTAAATGCCCCTTTTTAATATAATAATATGGCTAGCGAATTAAAAAACTTATCAATTTATTCAGAAAATGGTATTTTAACGCAAAATCAAGGTAAAAAATACATCATAGGCATTGCAGTATCTGAATGGAATCAAGAAATAACAGCAAACTTAGCAGAAGCTGCAATAGATACATTAAAAAAATATGGCTTCAAGTCAGATGATATTATTTTAAAATCTGTTCCTGGAAGTTTTGAACTAGTACAAGCTGCTAAATTTTTTATTGACTACGCTAACGTTGACGCTGTAATTTGTCTAGGTTGCGTAATACAAGGAGAAACAAGACATTTCGATTTTGTTTGTTCCGGAGTTACACAAGGTATTATGGCATTAAACACATCAAATTACAATGTTCCAATAAGTTTTGGACTCTTAACTACAAATAATCTTGAACAAGCAAAAGCACGCAGTGGTGGCAAATATGGAAACAAAGGTGATGAAGCCGCAATTGCTGTTTTAAAAATGCTCAATTTAAAAAAAGATTTATCTGAAAATAAATAATAATTTATATATTTTTGATTATCAATAAGAACACATATATCAAAACATTATTGATAATAACGATTTTTATCAATAGCTCCTATTTAGCAATAGGACAAAAAAATTTTATTGACGGAATAATTTATTATAAAGATTCATCTATTGACAGTTGCAAAGTAAAAATCGATAAAAATAATTTTTATAGCAGCATAAAAATCATAAAGAACAATAGAACAGAAAAAATTCATCCGGAAAATGTTAAAAAGATTCTAACAGCAAATGAAAAATACATAAGTATTCATTTTGACTCAACAAATTACGGAATAGAATCCTACAGCTTTGCAAAAATTATTGAAGAATTTGAGTTACAATTACTATGGACAAAATTCAAAGAAAAAACTTGTACTTGCCAGAAATATGGAGCAATAGAAAGAGCTTATTTTTTATATTATTCTGAAGACAATTTTATACGCATTTATACCGATATCAGCAACAACATTATAAATATTAACGAAATTAGAGATTTTTATATAAAAAACAGCAAGATTAATCCTTACAAAATAAAAAAGATATCCGATATAAAAAATTAGAATAATTCTAATTGTTGAACCGTAGACGATAAAAATTTTTTATTTAGACCTTAAAAAACTTCAAAATTTACAAACTGTTTATCTGTGATAAACAAAATTCTGACATTATATTATAGATACTTACTCAAAACTTTAATACCATTTTCTAAATCTTCATTAGAAAGAGAACCATAACCTAAGCGTATTCCGGAAATAGGTTCGTTAAAACTAAATCTATCAGGAGGATAAAAATCGACTTTACTTAGTCGGGTCATCTTTCGTACTTCGTATAAATCTACTTTATTGATAGGTTCTATCCAAATTGCCAACCCTCCTTCTGGTTTTTTATAAATAATCTTATCCTTTAGATAGTAATCCAAGAGAGAATCTAAAAAATTTCTTTTTTCTAAATAATAAATTACCATTCTTTTTTTATGTCGTATGATATCTCCGGAGTTAATTAATTCTAAAACAGCCTGTTCCATAATGTTATCACCTTGTAAATCAACTATTTTCCTCAGACGTCCTACTTTTTCAATAAAAGAGATAGAGCTATACAAATAACCGATACGTATAGCAGGAGCTATCAATTTGCTCAATGTGCCTATGTAAACATAATCATAAACATCTTCATAAGTACAAACTGGCATAATTGGACGTTGCCCAAAATGATAATCATTATCATAATCATCTTCTATAATTGTAAAATGATATTTTTTAGATAATTCTATCAAATGTAATCTTCTCGTCAAACTAAGAATAACAGTTGTAGGATATTGATGGTGAGGAGATATGTGTATTGCTTTTACATTATACTTCTGTAAAGCAATTTCAACTTCACCTGTTTTGATACCTTCTTGGTCAACAGAAATTGGTATCAGTTTTGCTCCTGCATGAAGATAAACTTCCCAAGCAGGTCTAAAACCAGGATTTTCTATTAAGACAACATCTTCTTTCTTGAGTAAACATTGTGCAGTAAGAAACAATGCCATCTGACTACCTCTAGTAATACAAATTTGCGAAGCAGAAGTATTCATACTCCTATTATAATTGAGCATCTGAGAGATAGCTTCTCTAAAACGTATATCACCAAACTCACTTGTACGATTCATCATCTGCCATTTAGCTTTTTGGGTAAATAATCTTCTATACGATCTTGCCAATTCGTTCATAGGAGCACGAGAAGTATCTGGCAAGCCATCATCAAATAATATCAAATCATTTTGAAGTATTTCTTCATATAAATGATGTTCTATTGCTTTTTCTTTTGTTGATGGACTAAAAGAAGGGAGTTTTTCTGAAACATAACTTCCTTTCCTTTCAGACGAGGATAACCAACCTTCGACTAAAAGGATCTCAAAAGCATGAATAACAGTATTGCGGTTTACTTTGAGTAAAGAGGCAATCTTGCGAGAACCGGGCAATGTTTCACCTGCTTTTAATGTCCCATTTTTTATATATGTAATAATTTCATCTGCTATTTGCAGATGTACAGGCTTTTGTATAGTTCTATCTATATTAAAATGTATATACCAAGGTCGTAACATCTGGACTATTTAAATTTATTAAAACTGGAATGCAAATATAGTCCAATTTAGCTATACTTTTACAAAAATTAAAAATTAATTAAAAAAAATAGAATGAAAACATATAACGAAAGATATGAATTGAATAAAAATCTAGCCCAGATGTTAAAAGGGGGCGTAATTATGGATGTTTCAACACCAGAACAAGCACGTATAGCCGAAGATGCAGGTGCTACTGCTGTCATGGCATTAGAAAGAATACCCGCAGATATTAGAGCTGCAGGTGGTGTTTCTAGAATGAGTGATCCTATGATGATCAAAGGTATACAAGAAGTAGTTAGTATTCCAGTTATGGCAAAAGTAAGAATAGGTCATTTTGTAGAAGCTCAAATTTTAGAAGCATTGGAAATAGATTATATAGATGAAAGTGAAGTACTTTCTCCTGCTGATGACAAATGTCATATAGATAAAACAAAGTTTAAAGTTCCTTTTGTTTGTGGGGCAAAAAATTTGGGAGAAGCACTCCGTCGTATTGCTGAAGGAGCTTCAATGATACGTACAAAAGGGGAACCTGGAACTGGAGACGTTGTCCAAGCTGTAAGACATATGAGAGCGATGACTTCGGAGATAAGACGTATTCAAGGGTTACAAGAAGATGAATTGTATTATGCAGCAAAAGAGATGCAAGTGCCTTACGAATTATTGAAAAATGTTCATGAGAATGGTCGTTTGCCTGTTGTCAATTTTGCAGCAGGTGGTGTTGCAACTCCAGCCGATGCTGCTTTGATGATGCAATTGGGAGCAGAAGGCGTTTTTGTAGGTTCAGGTATTTTCAAATCGGGTAATCCTGCCAAAAGAGCACAAGCAATTGTTAAAGCAGTTACCAATTTCAACGATCCTAAAATTTTAGCTGAAATATCTACTAACTTAGGCGAAGCTATGGTAGGTATCAATGAAGGTGAAATACAGATTATAATGGCTGAAAGAGGAATATGAGAATAGGAGTTTTAGCTTTACAAGGAGGATTTGCTGAACATATTCATCTATTAAATTCTATAGGTGTTAACTCCTTTGAAATTCGTAAAAAATCGGATATTGAAACATCAATTGATGGATTAATTATTCCAGGTGGTGAAAGTACAACAATGGGCAAACTATTGAAAGATTTAGATATCTATGATGAATTAAAAATAAAAATTGAAAATGGTTTGCCTACGTTTGGAACATGTGCTGGAATGATTTTGCTATCTAAAATGATTGTAGGAACTGATATTTCACATTTTGGAGTAATAGATATAAAAGTAAAAAGAAATGCTTATGGACGGCAATTGGGAAGTTTCTCAACACAAGAAAACTTTAAAGGAATAGGTATAATACCCATGGTTTTTATTCGTGCTCCTTATATTGAATCTGTTGGCATGGGGGTGGAAATATTATCACATGTAGACAATCATATAGTTGCTGCCAAACAAAATAATATTTTGGTTACTTCTTTTCATCCTGAATTAACATCGGATAATCGTGTTCATCAATATTTTGTTGAAAATATTAAATAAAATTTAGCTTATTTTTTTTCCAAAAATAAAAAAGAATTGATTGAAATACTGAATAAATACATTTTTTCACAATATTATTATAATTATTAATATTTAGAACAATAATATTTAGAAATTTTAATCAAGCATGATTTAACCACATAATAAAACGGCAATTGTTTATAAGGACAAGCCCCATATTCGCATGATAAATTACTACAATATTTTGGTTTAATTTTAACAAAATTATCGTCTTAAAAATAATATAAAATTTTTCATACTTCTTTATGCACAATTTTTCTTTAAAGAAAAGCAACCCAAAAAGATTTTAATCTTTTCAGAAAATCGTACTTAGTGGTTTTTTGCTTTTTATGATGTTTCTGAAACAACTTAAAATTAAACATAACAGGAGACCAGTTGGTTGTGAATTGCTTAAAAAATTGTATCTTTGAATGTCTAAAATAACACACAATTGTTCATAATTCACTAAAAAAACAGTTGTTAAACGTTGTTTTAGAAATAAAAAAATCCTACCCTTTCCTGTAGGATTTTTTTATTTTTTATCAATTTTTCCTTTCTATGATTTTCAAACTTATTTCTAAGATTAAAAATTCCAATTTTTTTTCAAAAAAAAACATAAAAAAAACCTCAAAAATTGAGGTTTAAGAGTGGCGGAGAAAAAGGGATTCGAACCCCTGGAACCCTCACGAGCTCAACGGTTTTCAAGACCGCCGCATTCGACCACTCTGCCATTTCTCCATCGCAAATGTAGCACTTTTTTTTATTCTATGCAAATTTTTTTTACATTTTTTTATTTTTCAAACTAACTATATGTTATCCAAATACTTACATAAGTTTTCTCTCTATGATTTTCCACGTTTCCTCTGCCTGTTTCGCAAACATTTTCGCTCCATTAACGAGATTTTTACTTTTTACGCCACACTTTTTTAAAAATTCTGTCTCTCCGGGATTGTAATTTACATCAAAACATATTTGCCTAGACTCTATATTTTGATATGCTATCGGAGGAAATTTCTCAACATCAGGAAATAATCCCAAAGTAGTTGTATTTATTATTATGTCGGCTTCTCTTATCTGCTCTGCTGTTAATTCTTTATAATGAATTTGATTCACCTCAATAGGATTTCTTGTTACAACTAAATATTCTATTCCTTTTTTTCTAAAATAATATTGACATGTTTGCGATGTACAACCATTTCCTAAAATTAATACTTTTGTTTCATTTGCTATTAAATATTCTTGTAATGTGTATTCTATTCCTATGATATCAGTATTATAACCTTTCAAGAAGAATTTGTATCCCTTATTTTTTATTGTTACAAAATTTATGATTTTTAAGTCTCCTATGCTTGCGTCAATCTCATCCAAATAATTTGTAATTTCGTTTTTATATGGCGAGGTAACATTAAATCCAGACAAATTATTGTCACTGATAACTTGTGGTAGTTCTTTTAATTCTTTTATCGGGAATAACGAATAAGAATAATTGGAAAGATTTAATTTAATAAATTTTTCGTTGAAATATTGTTTTGAATAAGAATGTGCTAATGGATAACCTATTAATCCAAAGTTCATTATTTTCTTTGTTTTTGCTTGTTATTCGGATATTTTTTTAGATTTTTCTTTTCTGCTTTTCAATTTTTCTTTAACATATTCATAAATTGCAGGACAAATTGAAACGAAAATAATAACAATACAAATTGTTTTAATGTTATCTTGAACAAATTGAAACCCTCCTACAAAATATCCCATAAACAAAAAAAGAGAAATCCACACTACGCCACCAATGACATTAAAAGAAAAAAATCGTTTATAATGCATCTTGCCCATTCCTGCTACAAAAGGTGCAAATGTTCTTACTATTGGAACAAAACGAGCTATAATAATGGTTTTTCCACCGTGTTTTTCATAAAATTTGTTTGTTTTTTCCAAATATTTTTGCTTGAAAATTTTTGAATTTGGATTGCTAAATAATTTCTGTCCAAAATATCGTCCGATGGAATAATTGGCAGTGTCTCCCAATATTGCTGCAAGTATCAAAATAACAGTCATAATAACAATATTAAGAGAATTTTCAGGACGATGTGCTATAGTTCCAGCGAGAAACAACATTGAATCTCCTGGAAGAAAAGGCGTTACCACTAAACCTGTTTCGATAAATATTACTATAAAAAGAATTACGTAAATACCTGTATCATACTGATTTACTAGTTCGTCGAGGACTACTCCAGTATTTGTTAAAAAACGAATAAAAAAGTCGATAAAATCTGCAAAGCTAGTTATGTTGATTGATAATAAGAAATCCATTTTTTTTTTTGCAAATTTACTCTGTTTTTTGCTCTTTTCCAAATATTGTTTATTGATTTTCTGTTTAAACGCTATCTTGTTTCTTCGTCTAAAATTCTGAATATTTTCTCCGAAGGCATAACTCCATCTTTTGGAATTAAATGTTTTTCAAGAAATTTCTTTCTTTCTTCAAGCATAATATCATTATCTTCAATAACCACATTTCGTATAAAATTTTCTATTTCAACTTCATTTTCCACATGATAATGGCAATTAAAAGCCATTTGTGCCAATTCATTCCAACAAATTTCCATCTTTTCGTTACGAACAATATAACAAACCGGTTTACCTGTATAATTATATTCAACAGTAAATGTTATTGAATCGTGAATCATCGCATCGGAAGTTAAAAATAAATCTTCGTAAAAACCGTCTTCTAATTGTCCATTCGGCAAATTTTCCCATGTAGAATAATATTCTTCGGTTTTTTCTTTTCCCCAAAGTTTCAACAAACGGAATTTGAGAACAGGATGCGGTTTGAACGCGATTTGAATTTCTTCTTCATATTTTTTTGCCATTTCGAGCATAAAATCACAGTATGATAAAAAATTTGAAGAATTAAACATATAATTAATCGTGTGATGTGGAGCCCAAATAATTCTTTTTTTCCTTTTCGCTTGGGCTTTCCAAACATCTGCAGGAATATATTTTTTGTCCATCAAATGTTCCATACCTAGATTCCCTACCAATGAAATATTGTCTCCTTTACATAAAGAATATTTTTCAGCATAAGGAACATTTAATTCCGATTCATGAAAAAAGTGATGTAATAAATTATGAAAAGGAAGATTATAATTGTCTATTACTCTGTCTTTTAAAAGCCAAACACCGTAAGGTACATAACATGTTATTTTATCACGAAATTTGTAAATAAAATAATTAGGTAAAGTATCTTTATATGGTTTTGTGAAGAAAATAATATCGGGATTGATGATTTTTCTGATATTTAACCATTTTTGTTTTTCATTGTCATAAGAAGAAAAATAATTATAACCTTGATTTTTTACGAATGTCAAACATTGATCAATAACATTTAAGCATTCTTTTTCTGAATAATTTAGATGAACATTAAAAGGAGTAATAATTACAATTGGAGAAAATCGTTCTGATTTTTCTAATAATTTATAAAGTGCTTCATATTTCCATGTACTTGGCGATTGTAAGAAAAAAGCTACAATTATCTTATCTTTCTTTTTTAAATTTTCTAGAGTTTCTGCTTGCAATTTTCTTGTTTTCGCAAGATATCTTTTCATTAAAAAAGGAAAAGCAAGTCTGAAAAAATCGCCGAATCTTATTGTCGTATAAAGGAAATCAATTAAATTAACAGAAAAAATTCCTTTTATTTTATTTATTAGAAAATTCATAATATTTAATTTATTTACAGCATTCTACAAAGTAATTTTCGGAGAATATTAACTGAATTTTTAAAAATCTTCTCGATTTTATTTCTCTGCTACAATAGCATAAAAATGTGTATTGCTCCAACGATTGCAATCGGGAGGATA
>CAZBPT010000051.1:0-11348 GCA_964493875.1 uncultured Bacteroidales bacterium
CAGCTCCTAATTCTTCTTTCGTATATATCATTTGGTTATACGAGTTCTTGTAGAAATTATTAAAAGGTAGCGTATAGGATGCCCCATCTTTTCCCATGTTCACCGTGGTAGTTTGTCCCCATCCTTCTATATTCATCAAAAGAAACACGAACATTAAAGCTATACCAGAAATCGTAATGGATTTAACCTTATTCAATCCAAAGCTAATTAGATTTGTAATTCTCAAAAATAATATAGTACTACTCATATTTTTACTTTTCATTTTATGGTCAATTTTATATATCGCTATTATTTAATGAATTAATGAAACATTCCACATAATCCTGGTAGTGGTACATATACTGTTGAAGTCCCAGTCCCTATTGTAATTTCCGATTGTCCCAGTAAATTTGTTGCACCAAGCAACAATATGCATAAGGCAAACACAAGTTTAGGTATTCTATAAATTTGCTTAACATATGTCGCAAACGAATTAACAAACAGCACTATGATTGTCAGGCTTAACTGTTTAGTAAAATTGCTTTTAAAAAACGGTGTGTTTTTAAAAACTGGTGTAAAAAATTTGTTTCTCATAGTCATAATTTTATCTTTAATTTCATCAATTACTCCATTAAAACTTTAATATTGAGCAATATTATCTTTTACTTTTGCAGAATTATTAAGTGAACTTTCTTTATGAAGTATGTTTTTGTTCGCATCATAAATCAACAATTCAGGATTTTTCCAGATTTTAATATCCATTGATTTATCACTAATTGAAACACCTTTACTACCTGCTGTTTCAGGAAAATAAGTTTTAATAGTATTTGTAATATTTTCGTAAGCGTAGCCATTATAATTAGACTTTGTAATAGTGAAATCAATATCTTGCCATTTCCCAAAATCATCAGCATAGTGATAATTACCGCCAATTTGTGCTGTTATAGAACCATCGTAATTACGAAATTTCTTTGAGTTTTGCGTTCTCAGCGAAATATCTTCTTGTTCGGGAGAATAGCCTTCAAAAATTCCGCCTTTTTGCCATTTTTTGTCAGCAACAGAACGTTGACCCAATGATTTTTCCATATACTGGTCAGAAGTAGTAACCTCTATATTCTTCTGATAAGATAACCCGCTATCAACTTGTTTCCCAGATAAAGATTCATATTCTTCAGGATAATTATTTATCCACTCCATTTTTTTTGCATCATATTCCGGATCGTCCAAATAAGGGGCATGTTCAGCTATTTTAATGTGTGATTGTGGCGAATTAAAGTCAAAATTTGTATGCTCTGTTTCTGAATGTTTAGATAACCCGCTATCAACTTGTTTCCCAGATAAAGATTCATACTCTTCAGGATAATTATTTATCCACTCCATTTTTTTTGCATCATATTCCGGATCGTCCAAATAAGGGGCGTGTTCAGCTATTTTAACGTGTAGTTTTTCCTTCTGCGAGTCAAGAATAAAAACCTTTGTATCAGATTTATATGTATCAGCTGTACCAGATAACGCAGTACCGGAATCATTCTTATCATAGCGGTTATACAAAAGCTTATCCATTGGAATTGTATCTCCATTATCATATAAACGAACAGCATTTTGCGAAGCATTCAAACCAGATGATTTATTAGAATTAGTGGGAGTTCCTGTTCCATTTTTATTTTCCGTTTGTGCCATTACGTTGACATTCAATGAAAAGAAAATAATAAATATTAAAGCAATTTTTAAATATACATTTGAAAAAATTCTTTTTGGTAAATTATATTTATATCTCATAATAAATTAATTATTAAAAGTGATTTTCACTCTTATCATAGTTTTTTTTTTGTAATTTTTTTGAACGTTTTATTAACAAATTTTCGTTAATAAAAAGAATACAAAATTAAATAAAAAAAAAATAAAAAAAAATAAAACATCAATTATTAAAAAATATATATAAATCTCAATTTAGATTTAAATATAAACCAAAAATCAATTATTAACTTGATTTATAAATATTTACTCAATATGTCAAATATTTTATAGAAACTTTAATTATAACTTATATCTACATGAAATACTACTCCTCTACTTGTTTGAAACACATTTTTAGAATTATTTTTATTACAAAATTTATAATATTTTTTTTACAAAATTTGTCATCTTTTTTGGGATATAATTTGTCAAAAAAAGTGAAAAACGGTAAATACAAAAAATCTCGATAAAAATTTATTGATTTGTCGACTTTATCTCTTTTTATAGTTGTTTCGTGTTATTTGTATGTTTTAAACAGATAGAAAAGTAGTTTTTTTTTCTTAAAAAAAAGTGTTACATTTGTAAACTATATATAATATTATAATGAGAAGAGTTGTTGTTACCGGAATTGGAATTTACTCATGCATAGGCAAAAACATCGCAGAAGTTAAAGATTCTTTGTATAATGGAAAATCAGGTATTGGTATAGATCCGATGAGAACTGAATACGGCTATCGCTCTCCTTTAACCGGAATATTAGAAAGACCAAATTTAAAATCATCTTTAAACAGACACATGAGAGCCTGCCTTGCAGAAGAAGGCGAATATGCATATGTGGCCACTAAGGATGCTTTAGAATCTGCAAAAATTGATGATGATTTCTTAACTAACAATGAAGTTGGTATTCTTTTTGGAAACGATTCTTCTGCTAAAGCAGTTATTGACAGTCACACCACAGTTTTGGAAAAACGCGATACTCAATTAATAGGTATGGGAGCAATTTTCCAATCTATGAACTCTACTGTTACAATGAATTTGGCATCAATTTTTAAATTACGCGGAATAAACCTTACTATAAGTGCAGCTTGTGCCAGCGGTAGTCATGCTATAGGTATGGGTGCAACTCTTATTAGAACAGGGTTACAAGATATTATAATTTGTGGCGGTGCCCAAGAAACAAACTATTTGTCGATGGGTAGCTTCGATGGACTTGGCGTTTTTTCTATGAATATCGACAACCCGACAAAAGCTTCTCGCCCATTCGATGCAAATAGAGATGGCTTGGTTCCAAGTGGAGGAGCTGCAACAGTTATCTTGGAAGAATACGAACACGCTATTAAACGAGGTGCAAATATTATCGCCGAAGTCATTGGATACGGATTCTCTTCTAACGGAACTCCCGGAATTTCTCAACCCGATGAAATCGGATCTTATATCGCAATGAAACGCTGCCTCGATGATGCTAAGCTAAAACCCGAAAATATCGATTATATAAATGCTCACGCTACTTCAACACCACAAGGTGACGATACTGAAGCAAAAGCAATAGCAAAACTTTTCGGAGATTGCAAAACCCCTGTCTCTTCAACAAAATCAATGACAGGACACGAATGCTGGATGGCAGGTGCCAGCGAAGTCGTTTATTCTCTTATTATGATGCATAATAATTTTATAGCTCCTAATATTAATTTTGAAAATCCTAACGAGTTTTCAGAAAAAATAAACATTATTTCAAAAACAACAAATAAAAATATAAATTGCTTCCTCTCAAATTCTTTTGGATTTGGAGGAACTAATAGCGCTTTAATTTTAAAAAAACATACTAACTAAATAATTTAATTTACAATGACAAGAGAAGAAGTAATTGAAAAAACAAATGAGTTTCTAATTGAAGATATCGAAATCGAAGAATCAATATTAGAAAATACAGATGCAAAATTGAAAGAAGATTTACATATCGACAGCCTAGACTTTGTTGATATCGTCGTATTAGTTGAAAAAAAATTCGGTTTTAAAATTAAACCGGAAGAAATGGTAGAAGTTAAAACCTTAAACCAATTCTACGATTACGTATATTCAAAAATTAACAAATAATTAACAAATAATATTCTTAAATCTTTATATATAAAAAAATGAACGAAGAACCAAAAATTATTTTTTCGATGGTGAATGTGTCTAAAAAAATTCCGCCACAACGCCAAATACTAAAAAATATCTATCTTTCATTTTTTTATGGTGCCAAAATCGGTATCATAGGCTTAAATGGTTCTGGTAAATCTACTTTGCTGAAAATTATTGCCGGTTTGGATACTTCTATTGAAGGTGAAGTCGTTTTCTCTCCCGGATATTCTGTAGGATATTTACCTCAAGAACCCGTATTGGACAACAATAAAACTGTTCGAGAAGTTATTGAAGAAGCCGTTGCTGATGTCGTTGATTTACTCAAAGAGTACGAAGAAATTAACAACCGCTTTTCAGAACCAATGTCTGATGATGAAATGAATAAACTCATCGAACGCCAGGGAACTGTTACTGAGATGTTAGATCATCATGATGCATGGGAACTTGACAATAAACTCGAACGCGCTATGGACGCCCTACGCTGTCCTCCCCCAGATGAAAGAGTAGAAACTTTGTCCGGTGGCGAAAGAAGAAGAGTAGCTCTTTGCCGCTTACTACTTCAAGAACCAGATGTCCTACTTTTGGACGAACCTACAAACCACCTTGATGCCGAATCTATTCAATGGCTCGAAATACACTTGCAACAATATAAAGGTACTGTTATTTGCGTAACTCACGACAGATACTTCCTAGACAATGTTGCCGGATGGATTTTAGAACTCGACAGAGGTGAAGGTATTCCTTGGAAAGGGAATTACAGTTCTTGGCTTGATCAAAAAACTCAACGCTTGGCTCTCGAAGAAAAAACTGAATCAAAACGAAGAAAAACCCTCGAAAGAGAACTCGAGTGGGTTAGAATGAGCCCTAAAGCAAGAACTTCAAAATCAAAAGCAAGATTGTCAGCTTATGATAGATTGCTTAATGAAGATGTGAAACAAAAAGAAGAAAAATTGGAAATATTTATTCCAAACGGGCCTCGCCTTGGAGAGAAAGTCCTTGTTGCTAATAATATTTCAAAATCTTTTTCCAATAATATACTTTTTGAAAATTTTTCTTTTACTCTACCACAAGCCGGTATTGTTGGAATTATTGGACCTAACGGTGCAGGAAAAACAACTTTATTCAGAATGATGATGGGTTTGGTTGAACCTGACAGCGGCAACTTTGAAATTGGCGATACCGTTAAATTAGGTTATGTGGACCAAAGCCATTCCGATATTGACCCCGAAAAAACTGTCTTTGAAATTATTTCCGGAGGTAACGAACTCATTTCTATCGGCGGAAAAATGATGAACGCACGTGCTTATGTCGGAAGATTTAATTTCAATGGTGCTGACCAAGAAAAAAAAGCAAAAGTACTTTCCGGAGGTGAAAGAAACAGACTACAGCTCGCAATGACTCTTAAATCAGAAGCAAATGTACTTCTTTTGGACGAACCTACTAACGATATTGACGTAAATACTTTGCGTGCATTGGAAGAAGGTCTTCAAAACTTCGCCGGATGTGCCGTAATTATTACTCACGACAGATGGTTCCTCGACAGAGTCGCTACTCATATTATATCTTTTGAAGGAAATTCTAATGTCGTTTCTTTTGAAGGTACTTATTCAGACTTCGAAGAACAGAAACGCAAACAACTTGGCAACCAAGAACCAAAAAGATTAAAATATAAAAAATTAATTTAGTTGCTCAAATTCATATATAAAACTATTTTTATATTATCTGTTTTTACATGTAATATTTCTTTTTCGCAAAATACCGTCAGTCACGGCTTTGTCTTGGACAGCCTTTGTAAAAATGCAATGAATTATATATCAATAGATATGGATTCTGCATATATACTTGCCAAAGATGCCCTATCTTACGCAAAAAAAAATAATTATCACGAAGGAGAAGTTTATGCCAATGTTATTATTGCTACTGTAGATTTCTTTGAGGAAGATTATGTGGCTGCAATTAATAACTTTGTGAAAACAGAAAAAGAAATCGAAAAAATTAAAAAAAATACTGTTTACCACTATCTCCTATTTACAAATCTCGCCTGCATTTATTCAAATAACCTGGAACCCGAAATCGCTATCAATAAGTATAAAAAAGCTCTTCATTTTGCAAAAAAATTACAAAATACTGATTATTTGATTGCTTCATATAATAATATCGCAGGAGAATTAACAAATTTGAAAAATTATGATGATGCAAAAAAATATTACGATTCTTCTCTTAATCTAATAAATAAAAATAATTTTTGCTTTGATAATCTCCCCTCTATTTATTTGAATATCGCTCAGCTATATTTTTTACAAAAAAATTATATAAAGGCAGAAACTTATTATGCTAAAGCATTAGAATTAACAGAAGATATAGTCTATAGAAATTTTAAAATAATTGTTCTTCAAAAATTAGTTCGCTTTAATGTTGAATTAGAAAAATTTGATCGTGCCAAATATTATTTTAATATGATTTCCGACAGCCTTTTGTCCGTAGAACAATACTCATTTCAAAAAGAAATTCTATTCTATGATGCTTATCGAATTTATAAAAATTTAGGCAATAATGAACGGGCTCTTTTTTATTTGGAAAATTCATATGAAATAATTGACAGCACTTATTTAGAAGAATTAGACGAAATAGTATCTGAGTATAAAATAAAATACGAAGTAGATAATATCACTCGTGAATCAGAAAAAAATAAGGAAAAATTAAATCGACAAATTATTTATATCGTAATTTTATCTGGCTCTTTGCTTATTTTTGTTGCTCTGCTTATTTCATTAATTGTTTTATTGAAGCAAAAAAATTCATTAAATCAAAAATTGAAAATTACAAACGATGAATTGTCAGAAAGAAATACTGAAATCGACAATAATTTAAAATACGCCGCCAATATTCAAAGCTTAATAATGAAAAATTTTAAATTAAACAAGAATTATATTGATTATTTCATTATTGATAAGGCAAAATTTAAAGTTGGAGGCGATTTTTCTATTTTTAAAGAAAAAAACGATAAATTATTTGTTGTTCTTGCCGATTGCACCGGTCATGGTATTTCTGCAGCATTTTTGTCAAATTTGGCGTATTTTTATTTATTGCAGGCAATTGATATCTATGACGATATTTCTGATATTATGAAATATATCAATAATAAATTTTATGATGATATTTCAAATAATAATTTTCTTACTCGCGATGCTTTGTGCTTGTCTGTCCTTTGTATTGACAATAATACTGTTTACATAAACGGCTCGAAATCAAGAATTTGGCATTATGACTTTAGCGAAAAGAAAATCGAAGAAATAAAACTCTCAGCTACTGAAATAGCAAATACAAAAGACAGTTTCTTTGAAAGTTTTTCTGTCAAAAAACAAAAAAACGATATTTATTTTCTTTCAAGCGATGGATTTCCTGACCAATTTGGCGAAAATGGGAAATTAAAATATCACAGATTTAGAGATATTCTTCAAGAAGCTGCTGACGGCGATTTTAATAACGCCAAAATGTTTATTGAAAACAAACTCATTGCCTGGAAAGGAAATTTTGAACAAACAGACGATATACTAACTATTGGAATAAAAATATTATGATTGAACTAGGGAAAAATAACAAATTAAAAGTTATAAATGTTAATGGAGATGAATTATTGTTAGATGCAGAAAATTTTGGAACAATTACCGCTGTAAATAACGATTTTATTATAAAATATAAAAAAGATGATATTGTTAATGTCTTCTTATATCCCGATGGAGATGTTATTAAGGCAGATTTAGGAGAAGCATTAATATCAATAGGTGAATTGGCATTATTAAAAGTTGTTGCCCTCACTAAAATCGGTGCTTTTTTTGATATCGGTATTGATAAAGATTTGTTTTGCCCTTTTAGCGAACAAAAAATGCCGTTGGTTATAAACGGGACTTACCTTGTATTTGCTTTTATTGATGAAAAAACAAATAGAATTACTGCTACTACAAAAATTGAAAAATTTTTATCACATGAGACTTCGGGTTATGAAATTAATGAAAAAGTAAATATTATCATTACATCAAAATCAGATTTGGGCTATACAGCTGTTGTTGATAATAAATATCATGGATTTTTATATGCCAATGAAGTGTTTACAGAATTGCATGTTGGAGAAAAATATTCTGCTTTCGTAAAAAAAGTCCGCGAGGATGGAAAAATTGATTTAAAAATTATTCGCAACGACCACGAGGATATAGAAGAATTTGAAAAAGAAATAATTTCATATCTGGAATGTCACGAAAATAAAATGTACATCACCGACAAATCTTCGGCAGATGAGATAAAGCAAATTTTTGCCATGTCGAAGAAAAATTTCAAAAAAACTCTCGGAGCATTATACAGAAAAAAAATCATCCTCATCGAAGATGATTGTATTACATTGATAGTAAAAGAAAAAATTCCTATTAAAGTTCCTATTAAAATTAAAAAATAATTTGTTGTTGTCACGGTTTTTGATACAAAAACACGCGCCAACAACTTAACAACTGCTGTGGCTATTCTATTATTAATTTTCTCGTTATGGATTCATTATCAAGCAGCAGCTTAACAAAATAAATACCTTGAGAAAAAGCATTAAGTGTTATATGGTCATCTAATGATGCCTTTTGATAAACGATATTTCCCTTTTCATCAAAAATCTCCACTAATATTTTTGAGTAAGGTTTTTGAACTTCTATTGTCAATAAATTTTTGACAGGATTTGGGAATATATTAATCGAATTTGAATTATTTATTTTCTCATCTATAAAGCTACAAAAACATCTGTCGCAGATCAAATTGTTCTGATATTTAACAGTGTCGTTATGTTTAAAACACGCAAGATTATATGTATCTCCAGATAATGGAAATTGAATAATTGAACCAAACAACCCAAAGTTACTACCAATATTTTCATACCATTCACCAGAAAATCCACTGTAAGATGCAAGAACCGAGTATGTCTTAGTAGCATTTTCAGTATTTATTGCCTGAACAATACTATATGATAGTTGATTTGGTTCAAAGTTAATTCCATAATAGGCATTATAGGCAATTCCTTTATGCCAAATTGTATCACCGATAGAAGCAGAAAAATCATATAACAAAATTTCATCATAAGTCCAATTTGAAGGTTTAAAAAAAACTTTCTGTCCGTCCCGTCTAAAACCGCCGATATAATCCTGCAGATTTTCATTCAACAATGCCGTATCTGAAAGCGTATATAATTTATTGTAAAGCGTGTCATTAATTATGGTATCACCTTTTAGCCCATAAAGTATCTCTGGTTCATGTCCAGGTGCAAAAATATTTACATTCCAGATTGCATTTGAATCAGGAAAATGTGTCTGTCCAAACATCGTAATTGAGTTAATAACTAAAAATATTAATATAAATTTTTTCATGATTTCTTTTTTAAAATTATTGTGTAATATCTATTGTACCGTATTGATAATCTAGAGTAGCCCCAGCGCTGATATTGAATTCCCCGTGCTCGCTGACTTTTATATATCCATTTGTTTTTAATATGATGTTGCTCCCACTTAAAGCATTAATACCGGCATTCATTATCTTACCTCCGTCAACTTTTAGCCCCCCTCCGGAATTTACAAAAATTCTTGTGTAATCAGACATGATTACTGTACATGTGGAAGAAATAGTTAATGTTCCTGAGTTAATAATAATATCACCACAAAGGTTTTTATTTGTACTCCATGTTGTGTTTGAGGTAATTATAGTGGGTGGACAGATTTTATGATATTCACCTGTATTATGACAACCGTGTCTTTCACTTCCCCATTCAATACGCTTTGAATTGCCATTTGTTTCCCACATGTATATTTTTACGCCAGAAGCAGCAATTATCTCATTCTTACCATTATTGTCCACATCTGCCACACATGGGGAGCCTTGTAACGCATCATCAATACTAAGGGGGAAACCAAGAACTTTTGTGCCATCAATATTCAAAGCATTGATGCGACCTTCGGAAAACGACCCAAATATTATTTCTATATCAATATCGTTATCCACATCGGCAAGTATAGGAGTTAGTTTCCCTGGATTAAGGTTAGTACAAGATGTAGAACTGATTAGAGTACCTGATTTATCCCAAACTTTCATAATATTTGTTCCAATCGCAACAACCTCTAAATTTCCGTCATTATTTAGGTCGCCAACAGAAATATCCTGAGATTGCCAGTCGTTAGGGTAATTTATCTTTTGAGTACCATTCCAACCATTAACAACTACTCCGTTGTGATGAATGGCAACAATCCTACCTTCTGTACCACCTGTTTTAAGGGCTGAAGTAAGTATTTCTTTATCTCCGTCATTATCTATATCACATACAATTACCGAGCTGCAAAGCTTATAATCCAATAATGAGTAAAATGGTTGACTTGAACCATAATTTGTACCATTATGATGCCAGATATAGATTCCATTACTATTACCTATAATTATTTCCTTATCACCATCATTATCAATGTCGGCTACAGCAGGAGCTCCATAAGAACCTATTGTATTAATACTTTTTATCAATTGTCCATTGCTATTATAAATTCTTATACCTCCATATTCACAGAAAAATATTACTTCCATTGTACTATCAGAACTATTGTCAATATTAGATATTACAGGACCTCGGTAAGACCTGTTTGGGGAATTATTCTGCCATAACAAATCAGGAATATAATCATAGTTATTATCTTTTACAGAATGAGAATAAAAGTAATTGAGAGGAGATGACCCTTCATCGCGTGTGGCGGATATTACCTGAAATTCCCCATCATTATTTATGTCACCAATTGCTAGATTAGATTCAATATTACCGTCAATATGAACAAAACCACTATAGCTGGTGGGATTAACGTCGATGTCATATAATTCTGTTCCATCATGGTTTAATGCAATAATATAGGAGTTCTTTTCATCCTCTGTTATGGTTGTAAAAATTTCCAGTAAATTGTCACTGTTTATATCTGCTACATTTACGGAACTTCCTATATTATTACCTGTTTGCTCATCCATTGTTATTGGGAATAACCCTTTTTGAGGATAAGAAGTCCATGCTAAAAAGGCATCTGACAGTTCACTTTCATTCCCTGTCAACGATACTGCTGAAATTTTGTAATAATATTTTGTAAGCTCATTTAACCCCAAATCATTATAATATGCAGCCGGAACAACAAATGTATTTAATTTTTGGTAATTACCAATAGGATTTCCACTTGAATTAGCATCACTACGATAAATATTGTACCCACTGATATTAGTGTAAGGTGTCCAAAATAATTCGATTTCATTTTTCCCGGCAGTAAAATCTATCGTTGATGTATTTATCTTAGCAGGTTTATCAAGTAAATTAAAGTTAAACGACCATGTTTTACCAAATTCATTTTCAACTTGTAAGATAAAATCTAAAGCCAGCATATTAACTACTTAGAACCTAAAAAAAAATCAGATAAAACATTGTAATAATCATCACTTGTCCTATCTTCACCTATAATAAATTT
>CAZBPT010000052.1:0-10974 GCA_964493875.1 uncultured Bacteroidales bacterium
GAGGCTTTCAACCAAGTGCATCGCTACACAAAGGAGAGTTTCAACAGCGAAAATTCACTCTTCAAATACCTGCAAATCTTTGTTATCTCCAACGGCACCGACAGCCGTTACTTTGCCAACACCACCGAGCGAAACAAAAATAGTTTCGACTTTACAATGAACTGGGCGAAAGCCGACAATACGTTAATCAAAGACTTAAAGGATTTTACAGCCACATTCTTCCAGAAGAACACACTCCTAAATGTGTTGCTTACCTATTCGGTTTTTGACACCAGCGACACGCTGCTCATAATGCGCCCTTATCAAATAGCAGCAACCGAGCGTATCTTGTGGAAAATCAAAAGTTCCTTTCAAACAAAGCAATGGTCGAAGCCCGAAGGTGGCGGATATATATGGCACACAACAGGCTCAGGGAAAACACTCACCAGTTTCAAAGCAGCTCGATTGGCAACACAGCTTGATTTTATCGACAAAGTATTCTTTGTGGTGGATCGCAAGGATTTGGACTTTCAGACGATGAAAGAGTACCAACGATTCTCGCCCGACAGCGTAAACGGCTCGGACAGCACGGCAGGTTTGAAACGAAATATCGAAAAAGACGATAACAAAATTATTGTTACCACCATACAGAAACTAAATCTGTTGATGAAGAGCGAGGGAGAACTGCCCATTTATCAAAAACAAGTGGTATTCATTTTTGACGAATGCCACCGCTCGCAATTCGGTGAGGCGCAAAAGAACCTGAAAAAGAAGTTTAAGAAATACTATCAATTTGGCTTTACAGGAACGCCAATATTTGCCGAAAATGCTTTGGGTGCAGAAACCACCGCAAGCGTTTTTGGACGTGAATTGCACTCGTATGTCATTACCGATGCAATCCGTGATGAGAAAGTGTTGAAGTTCAAGGTTGATTACAACGATGTGCGACCAAAGTTTAAGGATATAGAGAGCGAACAGGACGAGCAAAAGTTAAGTGCTGCCGAGAACAAAAAGGCACTACTTCACCCTGCCCGTATCAACGAGATATCGCAATATATTCTCCAAAATTTTAGAGTCAAGACTCACCGCAACCAAGGCAGCGGCAAAGGTTTTAACGCAATGTTTGCCGTGAGTAGCGTAGATGCTGCAAAATGCTATTACGAAGAGTTGAATAGTTTGCAAAAAGAGAGTGCGAAACCGCTGAAAATTGCTACGATATTTTCATATGCCGCCAACGAAGAGCAGAGCGCAGTTGGCGAGATTGTAGACGAGACATTCGAGCCGTCGGCAATGGATCAAAGTGCAAAAGAGTTCTTGACAAAAGCAATCAACGACTATAACGCTATGTTCCGCACAAGCTTTGGCGTTGATAGTCGAGAGTTTCAGAACTATTATCGAGACCTTGCCAAGAGAGTGAAAAACAAAGAGATTGACTTGATAATAGTTGTTGGTATGTTCCTTACCGGATTTGACGCACCAACACTCAATACGCTCTTTGTGGATAAGAACCTGCGCTATCACGGACTTATGCAGGCATTTTCTCGCACAAACCGCATATATGATGCAACCAAAACATTTGGAAATATCGTAACGTTCCGTGATTTGGAGCAGGCAACGATTGACGCAATTACCCTATTTGGCGACACGAACACCAAAAACGTGGTGCTCGAAAAGAGCTACAAGGAGTATTTGGAAGGATTTACAGATTTGGCAACAGGCGAGGCTCGACGAGGCTATAACGATGTAGTTAAAGAGTTGAACGATAGATTCCCCAATCCCGATGCAATAGTAACTGAAAGCCAAAAGAAAGAGTTTGCAAAACTATTCGGCGAGTATCTGCGAGTTGAAAACATACTCCAAAACTATGACGAGTTTACAAATCTGAAGGCTCTGCAAAACATTGACACAACTGACCCGAAGGCGATTGAGGAGTTTAAGGAGACTCATTTTGTAACCGATGAGGAGATAGCCACAATGCAAACTATTGAGGTGCTACCCGATCGCACAGCACAAGATTACCGCTCGACATATAACGACATTCGTGATTGGTTAAGACGTGAAAAGAGCGGCAAAGAGGTAGAAGAATCAAAAATTGATTGGGACGATGTAGTATTTGAAATAGACCTGTTAAAGTCACAAGAGATAGACCTTGATTATATTCTGGAGTTAGTCTTTGAGCATAATAAGAAGACAAAGGACAAGGCGGAACTAATCGAGGAAATTCGCAGGGTTATTCGTGCCAGTATCGGCAATCGAGCAAAAGAGAGCTTGGTAGTCGATTATATCAACGAAACCGACCTCGACTCTATTCTCGACAAGGCAAGCATATTGGATTCGTTCTACGCTTATGCACGAGTTAAGCAGAAAGCCGAAGCAGAACAACTCATTGCTGAGGAGAATCTGAACGAAGACGAGGCAAAGCGTTATATCACGACCTCCTTGAAACGAGAATATGCAAGCGAGAACGGAACAGAGCTCAATAGTATATTACCCAAAATGAGTCCGCTAAACCCTCAATATTTAACTAAGAAACAAAGTGTATTTCAGAAACTTGCGGCATTTATTGAGAAGTTTAAAGGTATCGGAGGTCAATTGTGATAAAACTTCACTCTATTTGCAAACTCATTGAAAATGCCCCACGAGCCAAATCTCAAACCAAAGCTTTGTCAATAAGATTCAAAATGCCAGCAAATGTTAACCGACTTTCAGTACGGTTTTAGGATTCAAAAACCTCAAAAAAACAAAATAAATTTCTGCTTTGTATATACAAAAGTCCAAATTGACAAGAATTATTAGCATCTTTCGTTAGCAAACGATAAGGAAGGAAAATTATAAATAGAAAATAAATTAATGTCTTCAATTCTTTAACAAAAGTATTAAAACCGCTACTTTATTTCGATGTTTGGGAATATACTTATTATGTAGATTTTCAAAATAGAAGAACAAATAATCTGAAACAACTTTGGGATATTCTTCCTTGGAAGATTATTGAAGAAAGATATTAACAAAATAACACAACACTTATAAAATATTATTTCTTATTTTTTTGATAAAAGTAAGGAAATAATTATTTTTGCAAAAAAAATGCAAGAAAGAATTTCCAAAGGGTCAAAAAAAGAAACATCCGAAAGAAGTATCAAAAAATCAAAAATTAGAAATCAAAAAATTTCTAAGATAAATAAAGTAGTTTTAAAAAATGGCATCAAGACATATATTTTAAACGACAAAGAAACAGAAGTTATTAAAATTTCGGTTATCTTTGAAGTTGGACATAATAAAGAAAATAAACACCTTTTGGCAACTTTTGCAAATCAATTGCATAAAGAGGCAGGAGAGGGTAGAACTGCTAATGAAACTGCCGAAATTTTCGATTTTTATGGTTCAAAGATATTATCATCGATAAGTTTTGAAAAATCGGAATTAGAACTTACTGCTCCTAATGATTTTATTTATGATGTTTTTCCTTATTTTGCAAACATTGTAATTAATCCAAGTTTTCCTGAAAATGAATTTGAACTCACAAAAACCAAATTTATTGAGAAAATTAAATTATCAGCACAGAAAACAAAATATATTGCTCATTCAAATCTATACTCAATAATATTTGGCAATGAAAGCTCTCGTGGACATATAACCACAATTCAAGATATTGAGAATATAACATTAAATGAAGTAAAAGAATTTGCCTCAAAACATTATATAGCAAAAAACGCTTCAATATATATTTATGGCAATATTAGTGATGATTTATTAAACTTTATTTTGTCATATTTTGATAATGATAATTTAAGATGGAATCAAAAAAGGACAATAATTAAAAATATTATCTCATCTCCAAATAAAAAAGCAGTAAGAATAGACAAAATTGTAAAGGATTCACAACAAAATTCTTTATATCTGGCAACTGTATTAAATCCCTTAAAAGAAAATGAGAAGATAGAATTAGCCGTTATAAATACGATTTTGGGCGGATATTTTGGTTCTAGGTTAATGAGTACAATCAGAGAAAAAAAAGGTTATACTTACGGAATATACTCTTATTTAATAAAATATAATGATTGTACTATTCTTGTAATTGCCTGTGATTTAGGAAATGATTATATTGAAAAAACGATAGTAGAAATAAAAAAAGAAATTTGTAAATTAAGGACAGTCATTCTTGGAGAAAAAGAATTAGAGAGAGTAAAAAATTATTTGATGGGCGATTTAATTGCATCAATTGATGGAAGTATAAATCAATTTGATATGTGGAAATTAATGATAGAAAAAAAGATTCATCCCAGTTATTTAGAAAGGGCGTTTAAGCGTTACGGGGGAATAAGTTCCGAAGAGATTAGAGATATAGCAAGAAAGTATTTACGTGCAAGTAATTTTTTTATTTCTGTTGCAGGAGCTAAACCTTCATAATTATAAAGGTAAAAATTTATTATAAATTTTTACTGTTAAATTGTGAATAATTTTTTTGCAAATTCTTGAATATCTGAAACTTCTACAATATAATTTTTGTATTCTGTTCTATAGCTATCTGCTTTTACTTTATTTGATGATGCAATGATAATTTTGTTAAAGCCAAGTCGAATAGCTTCAGAGACGCGTTTTTCGATAAAAGACACCGGTCTTATTTGACCTGATAGACCAACTTCTCCAATAAAACAGATATTGTTTATTACTTTGTCGTAAAGAGAAGAGATTACTGCTGCTATTACAGCTAAATCTGCTGCAGGATCATATATTTTCAATCCACCTGCAATGTTCAAAAAAATGTCTTTTTGGTTTAATTTTACGCCAAGTTTTTTCTCAATTACTGCCAAAAGCATCTGAAATCGTCTTTGATCGAACCCTGTTGCTGTACGTTGCGGAGTAGAAAACACCGAAAATCCTACCAAAGCTTGTATCTCTATCATAAAAGTTCTTGATCCTTCCGCTGTAGTTCCTATTGCAACGCCACTTAATGAATTGTTCTCTTTTGATAACAATATTTCGCTAGGGTCGATAATTTCAATTAATCCTGAACCCTGCATTTCAAAAACCCCAATTTCATAAGTTGAGCCGAAACGATTTTTTTTAGGTCTTAAAAGTCTATAATAATGGTTAATATCTCCTTCAAATTGTAATACAGTATCAACAATATGTTCCAATGACATTGGGCCTGCAATCTCACCTTCTTTATTTATATGCCCAATTAATATTATTGGAGTGTTAGTGGTTTTTGCATAATTTTGCAATAAAACTGTGCATTGCCTTATTTGCGTAATAGTGCCTGGCAATGATGATATATTTTCTGTTGACACTGTTTGAATAGAATCGATGATAACAATTTCAGGTTTTAACGACTTTATGGTTGCTAATATTTTTTCAATATTTGTTTCGTTTAAAACATAGCATTTTTCATTTTTTATGCCAATTCTGTCGGCACGAAGTTTTAATTGTGTTTCACTTTCTTCTCCCGAAAGGTATAAAATGTTCGTATCCTCTAAGTTTAATACCGTTTGAAGTATTAACGTGGACTTTCCTATGCCGGGTTCTCCTCCCAAAAGTATGAGAGAGCCGGGAACCAAACCACCGCCAAGAACTCGATTAAACTCATTATATGGTAGAGTGATCCTTTGTAGCTCTTCGTCTTCAATCTCTTGCATTTTAACTGCTTTCATTGCTTTTGCTTCTGAAATAATTGAAGATTTATTTGTTTGCTCTTCAACATCTTCAATAAAACTATTCCATGTTCCACAATTCGGACATTTACCTGCCCATTTTGGCGAAACGTATTCACAAGATTGACAAACATATACCGTTTTTAACTTTGCCATATTATTGTTTTTACAAAGGTAATTTTTTTTTTGTTTTTTATTTATGAACTTTTCTATTTTTCTATAATTAATTTATACATTTTATTGTTAATAATTAATTTTTATTATTGTTGCAAATTTTTTATTTTTTAATTAATTTTGAAAAAAAACCAAAATGAAAACAAAAATTATTTTATTTTTCTTATTATTATCATTCTCTGCTTTAAATGCACAGGTAAAGCATGGAAATAATAAAAATTTATCGAAACTTTTTGTTGAAGAAAAATGGGAAGATTTAGCTTTTAAAACTGAAAGAATGGTATTGCAGGATAAATATGCTAATGATGCTGAAGTTTTGCTATATTTAGCGTATTCTTATAATAAAGTATTCTTGATCTGTTTGGAAAACCCTGATCTTTTGTCAAAATATCCTGAATACATAAATTCATACCAACTAGCTTTAAATTATTCTCAACAAGCAAAAAGAAAAGACAAAAAAACAAAAGTGTTTTTCCCCGACAATGATAGTTTACTTCAAGAAATTGTTATCTCCGGATTTTATTACATAGATAATTATGTTAATGCCAAAAAAAAATATCCAAAAGCTAACTCTCTATTAAACAAAATGATGAAGGCATATTCTGATGATAATATTTTATTTCTTAAAGGTGTATTAACTGCAATGACGAATAACGATGTACAAGCTAAAGAAATTTTTGATACCGTTTTTAACAGATTACCAAATTCGGCAAATAAAAGAACGTCGTTCTATGCTATTGAAGCTTTTGATTACTATACACACTTTCTTGTAAATAAAGAAAATCCCGATATTGACAGTGCTAAAAACCTTGTTGCAAATGCTTTATCTTTTTATCCGGATAACGAAGTATTACAATATCTCTCTGAATACGTTAATAACCCGCAAACAGATAAAGTTAAACCGGTGAATAAAAAAAGAAGTGCAATTCTTAAAGACATAAATTCTATAAAAGATGACGAAGATGATTCCGATGTCGTAAAAAATAAGAATAAAAAATCGCAAGATGACTGATAATTATAAGAAAATCTGTTTTCTTAGTGGTGCCGGAGTGAGTGCCGAAAGTGGGATATCTACTTTTAGAGATTCAAACGGGCTCTGGGAAAATTATCGTGTGGAAGATGTTGCAAGTATTGACGGATGGTATAAAAATAGAAATTTGGTAAATGATTTTTACAATCAAAGAAGAAGACAACTAAAAAATTCTAAACCAAACGATGCTCATTTTTTGATTGCAAAATTAGAAAATTATTTTAATGTTTCTGTTATTACTCAAAATATTGATAATTTACACGAAATGGCAGGTTCTTCCAAAGTTATTCATTTACACGGATCACTAACAAAAGCTTGTAACGAAAGTAAAACACATGTTTATGATATTGGTTATCGTGATATAAATGAAGGTGAACTAGCTGATGATGGTTCTTTCCTCCGCCCTTTTATCGTTTGGTTCGGCGAAGCTGTTCCTTTAATTGAAGATGCTATTAATATTATTTATGATACTGACATTCTTGTTATTGTTGGTACATCCCTTAATGTTTATCCCGCTGCAAATTTAATTAATTATGCTAAACCATCTGCAAAAATTTATTTAATTGACCCAAATGATGTTCGCATTCCAAGTAATGTAGAAATTATTAAGGAAAAAGCTACTGTAGGAATGAATTATTTGTTCAAACAGTTTACTAACTTTTTATAGTATTATTATTATTGTTATGAAAACAATTGAAGCAAAAATATTATCTCAAAAAGAATATTTTGATGATTTATACTATTCTATTATTAAAAATAATAGTAGAGAATTTAATGAAATTGATAAAAAATTAATTATATATGCTTTGGCTATTGCCTCAATAGCACACGAAGGACAAATAAGAAAATCAGGTGAACCTTACATTACTCATCCTATTGACGTTGCAAAAATTGTTTCTCAAGAAATAGGGTTGGGTACAACTGCAATCGTTTCTGCAATTTTACATGATGTAGTTGAAGATAGTTATTATACCCTTGATGATATTAGATACTATTTCCGTTTTATTGAAAATGACAATAAAGATAAATTTGCCGGCTTTGGAGATAGAGTGGCAGTAATTATTGACGGACTTACAAAAATTGAAAATTATAAAAAAATTGAAGATAAACATGCCAATAATTTTGTTAATATTTCAGAACAAGCTCAAAATTATATGCACTTGTTTCAAAATGTTATTAAAGATATTAGAGTTATTTTTATAAAAATTGCTGACAGATTACATAATTTGCGAACTATCAAATCGATGAATAATCATCAGCAAGACCGTTCTATTAGTGAAGCGCTTTTGGTTTATGCTCCTTTATCTGAAAGTTTAGGCTTATATAAAATAAAAACAGAAATAGAAGAAATTGCTTTCGAAATTAATAAACCTGATGATTTTTACAGTATTAAAAATAAATTAGATATTTTAAAAGATGGTACAGATAATATTATAACAGAATTAATAAATGATATTTCTGAAATATTAAAAGAAAAAAATATAAAAGCAAAAGTAATTGGACGCACTAAATCTGTTTATTCCATTTATAAAAAGATGCAAAACAAAAAAATTCCTTTTGAAAGTGTTTACGATATTTTTGCTGTAAGAATTATTGTTGCCGATTCTCAGTTCGCTGATATTGAAAAATATAAAATTTCTGAATTTAAAGAGTATAAAGATTATGTAAATTATTGTACTTCTAAAAATATTGTACCTCCTTCCGAATATGATTATGCAACACGAATTTTATTTATACAAATTATTTCCTATATTTCATTTAAATATGCAAAAATTGATGGTAGAACGAGAGATTGGATAAGAGCTCCAAAAGAAAATGGTTATAAAGCTTATCACTCTTCTGTGATGGTAAAAGGGAAAAAAGTTGAAATTCAAATACGAACACAGCAAATGGATGATATTGCCGAAAAAGGTATTGCCGCACATTGGAAATACAAAGATGTTGACCAAACTCTTGAAGCAAAATTTATCGATAAAATAAAACTTGCATACGAAAAAAGTAAAGAAAATCCCAAAGCCCTAATTGATGATGATAATTTTCTTTATGAATCTAGAAAAAAATTGCAAATTTGGACTCCTAAAGGAAAGGCAATTTTTTTACCTGAAGGTGCTACTGCTCTTGATTTTGCTTATAAAATTCATACCGATATAGGAAATCATGCTAATAAAGCCATTGTAAATGGCTCAGAATCGTTACTCTCGCGAAAATTAAAATATGATGACCAAGTGGAAATTGTTACTTCGATTTCTTCAGCTCCTAATTCTGAATGGAAAAATTGGGTAACAACAAATTTTGCCCGTAATGCTATTAACGAGTTCCTTAATAAAATAAACGACGATACTGGAAAAGCATATCTGGAATATCTCGAAATTCTTAAAAAAAGAAACGTTATTATAAGCTCTGAAGATTTAAAATCTCTGTATCTTAACTTAAACGCAAAAAACAAAAAAGATTTTTTTGAAAAAATTAATAATAAGGAAATCTCTTTAGAAGAAATTGAAGACGAAATAACAAATATTATCAATATTAGAAAAAATAATATTTGTGATGGCGATTATAGTTATACTTTTGCTACTTGTTGTAACCCGATTTATGGCGATGAAATTGGTGGATATCAAAAAAATAATTGTATAGAAATTCATAAAAGAGATTGCTTGAAATTTATTAATCTTGCAGGATTTTATGACAAAAAACATATTGTTACAATTAAATGGCCAAATATCAAAGGCGAAAAATTACTCTTTGAAAGAACTATCGAGATAAAAGGAAATGACAGAAAAGGAATAGTTCTAAATCTTGCTACAATTATTTATGATATTGCTGATATTAATATTAAAGAAATTAGTATTAAAACCGATGAAAATAAAATGTTTAATGGCAGATTAGTCGTTTGGGTTCATCAAAGAATTGATTTAGACAATATTATTTCTAAAATTAAAAAAATGGAAAATATTTATTATTGTGAAGAAGTAGTAAGTAATTATATCTCTGAATAATGTCAGAAAAAGAAATTCAACAATTAATAGTGCTTTTTTGCGACAAGTCTGAAAATATTTTTCGCTTGGCTCAAAAAAAAATACTTGTTAATATGAATGTCTTTCTTCCTTTTATCAACAGACTTCAAATAAATGAAAATACAATTATTGCTAAACGTGCTGAGGATACTTTGTTGATTTATTCTTATAACCAATTAATTGTAAATTATAAAAAGGCTTTTTTGCAAGAAAATTATTTCGAGTTGTTGCTTATTTATGAAAAATTGTTTTTTATAAATGTTAATGAATACATTCTAAAAAATTTTTTAAATACTTTTATTTTAGAATTAAAAGAAGAGATTGTTAAAAAAAATCTTGATGATTATTCATTTGATTTTTTACATATTTTTTCACATATTATTAAAAAACATTTCAATAACTTTTCGGATACAGAAGATTTTTTAATTGAAAGAAATATCCCAAAATCACAAAAAATATCTCTTGGAGAAAAAAAACCGTTTTTTTTCGATCACAACAGAAACTTTTCAATAGATTGTCATGATTCAAATCCTTTTTCTATTTCTTATTGTATAGAAAAATCTATTATCTCTAATAATGTTTTCCTTATTTTATTTTTTTATTCTATTTTAACAATAAATTTTAAAAAAAATAGTTTTGCCCTTGCTATAAATAATAAAAATTGTAATAATTTTTTATTGCTAATGAAGATCAATAATGAAAATGAGGATATTTTTAATAATTACAATTCTTTTTTTTCAAATATTGATACAAAAGAAAGCATTGACGAAATAATTAAATATCGGAAATCTTTATTAAATAATATTGATAAAAATGTTAGGCTCTGTAATTTGAGAAAATTGTTTATTTCTCAAAATAATTTCTTAGAAAAAAATAATATCGACTTTCATTTGTTAATAGATGAATGTTTTTTGTCGTATGCTGAGTTTTTTAAAAATTATTTATTTTTTGCACGATTTGACTACGAAATAAATAATAATTTTTTTGATGAAAAAAATATTATCTTTAAGGCATATTACAAAATACAGGAGATTAGTAAAAATATAGAACAATTTAATCGAAAATAAATGAATATTATTATTGCTGGAATTGGACATGTGGGTGAGTTTTTAGCAAAAATGCTTAT
>CAZBPT010000053.1:0-8178 GCA_964493875.1 uncultured Bacteroidales bacterium
TCTAACTTTTTGTAATAAATCTTTTGTTTCCATAATATTTTTACAAACTCGAAGAAATAACAGAAAAAATCAAAAAAAATTGTAATTTTTACATTTTTTAAGAGGAAGAGAAAATTGAAAAAAATATTCTTTTTAATAAAGAGTATGAATTTCTTCTTTAAGAAATTCTATTGCGACTTGCAAATCGGATTTTGGGTTTTCAATTAATTTTTCAAAAACTAATTTACTATAAATCATAGCGTCATCGTTAGGGTCAAGTTCGTTGAGTGATAAATTTAGTAGTTGAATGGTTTTTTCTTTTGCAATTTTTATTTTTTCCCAAGCTTCTACGGAAACGTACAATTGTTGAGATAAATTATGTTCAAATTCACTTCTAATAATTATTACCATTTCTCTATGCAATTCTCCTATAGTCATGTTAGGTGTTTGTAATCGCATAATTACGTTATTTGGAGAAATGCGTTCAAGAAACAAAAGCATTCTTTCGTATGCTTGAAGACGAATCGGAGTAATAATTTTTTGATTTTGAAGGACAATTTCTGTTTTACGAATTTCCATATCTTTTTTTAAAACAGATTTTAACACTAAAACAGCGGTAATTAACACAATTACTGCCGGCAAAGATATTTTTAATATTTCTAAGAAAATTTCCATAAAAGGTTTAAATTTGTATTTACAAAAATAACATAATATTTTCACTAAAACTGTAAAAAAATGAATGGAGAAAAAAAAATATTAATAAAAGCAGAAGAACTTGAAAAATTATCTTATAGAGTTCGTAAAATGAAAGCATCTGCAACACTTATGATGACTCAAATGAGCAGAAAAATGGAAGAAAATGGCGAACAAGTAATTAAATTGAGTATTGGCGAGCCGGATTTTAATACTCCTGAGTATGCAAAACAAGGTGGAATTGATGCAATAAATGCAAATGAAACACATTATCCTCCAGTTGCAGGTTACACTTCTCTTAAAGATGCTATCATAAACAAGTTTAAAGAAGAAAATAATCTCGAATATAAACGTGAAAACATAGTTGTATCAACAGGAGCAAAGCATTCTTTAATGAATGTTATTCTCTCAATAATAAATCCTGGAGATGAAGTAATTATTCCTGCTCCATATTGGGTAAGCTATAGTGATATGGTAGAATTTTGTGATGGCGTTCCTGTAGTAATTGAATGCAAAATCGATAATAATTTTAAGGTAAAACCTGAAGAAATTAAAGAAAAAATCACAAAGAACACTAGAGCGATAATGATAAATTCACCTTCAAATCCTACAGGTAGCATTTATTCAAAATCAGAACTAAAGGCTATTGCAGATGTGTTGGCAGAATATCCGCAAATTACTATTATTTCAGATGAAATTTACGAACATATTAATTTTATTGGTAAACACGAAAGTATAGCACAATTTGAATCCGTACGCGATAGAGTTGTTATAATAAACGGTGTATCAAAAGGATATGCAATGACAGGCTGGAGAATAGGTTACCTAGCTGCTCCTGTGTATATTGCAAAAGCAGTGGAAAAACTTCAAGGACAATTTACATCCGGAGCATGTTCAATCGCTCAAAAAGCTGCTGAAGCTGCGTTAAAAGGAGACAAAAACGTTGTAAAAGAAATGACAGCTGTTTTTAAATCAAGACGTGATTTAGTAAAAATGTTGCTAAACGATATTCCAAATCTAAAAACTACAAATCCTGACGGTGCTTTCTATTTCTTCATCGATGTTTCTTATTTTATTGGTAAAAAATATCAAGGAAAGATTATTGAGAATTCCGATGATTTGGCATTGAAATTATTATATCACGAAAAAGTTTCTACTGTTGGCGGTTTGTCTTTCGGAAGTCCAAGTTGTCTTAGAATTTCTTATGCTACGAAAGAATCTTTGTTAAAAGAAGCTTTAAAGAGAATGAAAAACTTCTTTAGTGAAATTGAATAAACATTTTTTACTTATTATTTATTAATGAAAAGACAAAATCTATTTATTGTCATAGTATTTTTGTGTCTCAGTAATTTAGTATATTCTCAAAATTACAAAGAAGCGTTTAATAAATTTTTGTCATACAAAGAATTGAAAAATGCTAATGTTTCTCTGTACATGCAAAACGTAAATACCAAAGAAGTTGTTTTTGCTTATAATGAAAATACTTCTGTAATACCTGCGTCAATATTTAAAATATTTTCTACATCTATTGCATTGGATATTTTTGGACCTAAGCATAAGTTTAAAACTGAAATTGCTTATTCGGGGAAAATAGATACAGTTAACAAAGTACTTAATGGAAATATTTATATAATTGGTGGGGGCGATCCTTGTTTAGGTTCTCCAAATTATAAATATAATTATGAAACTAATAATAAGGATATTATTGAACAATGGGCAGATAAAATAGTAAAATTGGGAATAAAAAAAATAAATGGAAATATTATTGCTGATGTATCATATTTTGGTAAAATTGACACTCCCAACCGTTGGTTGTGGCAAGATATTGAGAATTTTTACGGAAATAGTGGTTCTGCTTTAAATTATGCCGACAATATGTATTATATCCACTATGAAACAGGTGCCTCAGATGGTTCTGCAACAAAAGTGCAGTATGTTGTTCCTAATGATTTAGAAATTGAAATTGATAATAATGTCCTTTCTTCAAATTATAGTGGTGATGAAGCATATATATATAAAGGCGATTCCAAAGATCAAAAAACAGTAAAAGGAACTTTACCTATAAATAAGAAGGATTTTGTGATAAAAGGTTCTTTTCCTGATGTTGAATTATATGTTGCAAATAAATTGTTAAAATATTTAAAGAAAAAGGGCGTTGAAAATAGTAATGAAGCCTTATTGTTAACTACTGACGATAAAATTAAAAAGACAGTAATCACAACTACTTATTCTCCAGAATTAATAACAATAATTACTAACGTTAATCAGAAAAGTAATAATATGTATTCGCAGGTTTTGTCATATCATATCGAGAAAAAGATGAACACAAATTATTCAAAAGCTGTGACAAAATATTTTATTAATCATAATTTGTCGGACGATGGATTATATGTGGACGATGCCTGCGGTTTAAGTAGAGTGAATACATTGACATCTAAGTTGATGAGTGATTATTTTAATTATTTGAGAACAAACTATCCGTATAAAGAAGAGTTTAAGAAAACTTTAGCTGTTAATGGAATTAGTGGAACATTAAAGTATTTTTTGTTAAGTTCAAATGTTAAAATAGCTGCAAAAACAGGGACTTTATTTCGTGTGGCTTCTTATTCGGGGTATTTGACAGATAGCAATAAAAATGAATTTGTATTTTGCTTTGTTGTTAATAACTTTAATTGTTCCCATTATAATATTCAACAATATTATAAGGAACTATTTAACAACATAGGAAATGCAAAATAAATATTTTTTATAAGGTAAAAAATTGTTAAATTTGCAAAACGAATTAACTAGGCCTCATAGTTCAACGGATAGAACGACAGTTTCCTAAACTGTAAATTCAGGTTCGATTCCTGGTGGGGCTACATACAAAATGAATATATGAAAAATTATTTAGAAGATATATTAGCAATTTCTGGTCAACCTGGATTGTATAAATTAATATCTAACGCACAAGCTAAAAATAACATTATTGTTGAATCCTTAACTACAGGAAAAAGACTTCCAATTTTTAGTACAACAACAGTAAGTCAATTAAAAGAAGTATTGATTTATTCAAGTGACAGTGATGACGTATCATTGAAAACTGTTTTTGAAAATTTGTACGAAAAATATGAAGGAAAGTCATTATCAAATACAAAACCCGGGAATCAAGATTATAAAGATTTCATGGAAAATGGTCTTCCAAATTATGATAAAGAAAAAGTTTATGTTTCTGATATGAAGAAATTGTACAATTGGTATAATATTCTTATCGACCAGAAAATTCTTTCAAAAGAAGCCATAGATTTATCTAAAGAAGAACAAAAAGAAGAAGAAAAACAAGAAAAATAGATTAAACTTCTTTAAGCTTTTATAATTCTATTCCCTAATAATTATCTGACAATTCAATCAGAGTTGTCGTGTTAATTGCTGACTACTGCTTTTTGTTTAGTAATATATTGATGCCTGAAACGATAAACAACACAAGTTTTGATTAAATATTTATTATTTGACCGATTCTTATCATGTCGCTTTTTAAGTTGTTGGTTCGTTTAATTTTTGTTACAGTTGTATTAAATTTTTCTGCGATTGCAGAAAGAGTATCCCCAGATTTTACAGTATATGTAATATGTTCTTTAAAATCATCAGGAAATTCTTCAACAATTTTGTCGTAATTTTTATTTTCTATACATAATTTTTCTAATCCCGACTCTCTTTTTATTTTTTCAACTGTGTTTATTATTGAAGTATAAAGGAAACTACCTTTTAGTTCATATCCCTTATGATTAAGATGAACGCAGTCTCTTTGTGCATAACCTTCTTCATGCCAATTTCTTATACTCCGTAGTCCGCCTGATAAGTCGTACCAATTCCAAAACATTAGATTTTCTGCTTTAGAAATAGAATCTATTAAATCTCTAAATTCTGGAGCAACTCTATTGTATCTTCCTTTATAATAAATGTCTTGAGTACTTGTTAAGATAATAATAGCTTCGGGGTTAATTACATGAATTTTTTGCAGAATATTTTTTATTGTTATAGTTAAAGAATTTTTTAGTAATCTGTTTCCGATAATATCATTTGTGCCATAGTCGATAATAAAGATATCTGGTTTAAGAATTTCTGATTGTTCTTCCATTTTATTGATATTCAAGAAAGAACGGATAGGAGCGGATGCAACGCCAAATGAATTATAGATTAAACCTTTATTTTTATTTTTTTCGATATTAATGCCATAGAATCTAAAAACAGAATTACTGCTGTCGGTTATTGTTTTCAAAGAGATTTCGTTAATTTTTCCGAAATAGTTAATTTCTAAATAATTTGTTTTTATTTCTATAAGATTTTCTTTACTGAATGAGTATGAGCTGTCATTAATTTTTATGTTGAAAGCAGATGAATTATCATTTTCGAAAAATACAATTATTTTGTAATCATCGTATGGTATTTCATTTTTTATTGTAAAATTTAATTCAGCATCTTTATCAGCAGTTTCAACGGACATACCCATAACTCCGATGTCAAATTTTGGATTTGTATGATAATTTTTTACATAATTCCAATCTCCTTTTTTTTCTGTTGAATAGTTTTTTGAAGAAAATGATTTTGCTGCGGAATAATTAAAAATCATTCCTCTACCGCCGTCACCAAAATCGTTCTGTAAATATGTTCTAGTGAATGTTGTTAAAAGTTCTCCTTGAACATGGCTGGCTCCAAAGTGAAAAATTACAACTTTGTCATTGTCGGCGTTATTAAAATATGAAAGAAATTTTTGTCCAACTTCAGGACTGTAAAACTGTATATAATTGTAATTTGTATCAATTCTTAATGTTTCGGGATAATTTATGGTGTCGTGGTCTTTTATTGCCGGAGGGTAATTTGTAATGGCAAATAGCGAAATGTTTATGTTTAATAATATTATTACAATATATATATATTTCATATTTATAAAATAATAACATAAAAAATGTCTTTTATATTATTTATGAGATAATTTATTTTTATAAATTTTCTCTCGATTTTTTTTGGTAGCTGATTGTCAAATTACAATTTCGATACAGAATAAATTATTCTTTAATTATTTTGTTGATCTTAACATTATTGTTGTTTGTTATTTGTATTAAATAAATACCACTTGTCAAGTCTACAAGATTTAGTTGATAAAAATTATTTGGAATAATACCTTTTTTTATTATTTTACCATTAATGTCAAGAAGAATATATTTGGAATTATAAGAATTTTCGATAGTGATATTATTTTTTGTAGGATTAGGATATAATGATGTTTTGTCGTTGTATCTTTCTGTAATATTTGTAATAATAGTATGTTCCCACCATAATATTGGGAATCCGCAGTTAAGTTCCGGGCTAATATCGGAGTTCCAAATAGCTTTCAGTGTTTCTTCTGGGATATCGCTAGATAATAATGAATCTTGTATGTTATTTAATGAGTCTACAAATTCTTGTGATTTAAGAAAAGCTATATTCTTTTCGGGTACTATTTGCGATTGTGGAATTTGATCGACATTTTCTGTTCCTGCCCAATTATCAATGTGATAACAATTTTCAATTATGCTTTCGCTTTCGTTTGAACCATTAAATCCGCCATAAGAAGAAGAATTATCCGTTGTGTAAACCATATTTGTAGTATATGAATTTTTTATTACAGTGGTATCGTTATTATTTCCAATAAAACCGCCGACCCACATTGTACCTGTAACCTCACAATTTGAAGAATAGCAATTATTTATTTCAGATTTTTGGTAACTAGCTCCAAAAAGTCCTCCTGAGAACCAATAGTTATTATATATATTACAATTTCGTGAAAAGCAATATTCTACTTTTCCTCTAATTTGTCCACAAAGAGGAGCAACACAACCGTTGCCCGAGAATTCGCCGTTTTCTATTCCTAAATTTCTAATTTCAGCATTCCAAGTACAACCGAATAATCCAACATAAGAAATTGAAGAATACTTTATTTTCAATCCATAAATAATATGTCTATTCCCATCGAAAATACCTTGAAATAGACGGAAATTGCTAGATTCTAATGTATCTTTTCTTCCGCCAATAGGAATAAAGTTACTTTCTATTATACCATCATTATCAAGGTCGAAAATCAAATCGCTTTCTTCAAAATAAATATCATTCATTAAGGCGAAATATTTTCCTTCTGTGGAAGTAGAATAATCAGGTCCATCCATTACAAATTTTGATAATAATTTTAAGTCGTTAACAGAATAAATTAATACGGGGTCTTGTTCTGAACCGCTACCAGATAAATTGGTTATTAAATTTTGTGTTTGTGAGAATGTTAAACTTTTTATAACGATTACAAATAATAAAATAATGACTAACTTTTTCATAATATATAATAAGACTTTATTAAAAAAACTAAAAATTATAAAAAAAGGATGCTCGAAAGCATCCTTTATATTTAATTCTAAGAATTCATTATTTAACGATATCTTTGAAAGTTTCGTTTTCAAAATATTTAATGAATTCAACGTCATTTTTAGCGAATTCTTTTAATTTAGAATCTTTAGTAACAGCTGTTCTTAAGTTATTGAAAAGAACTTCGTCGTTAGCTTGTCTTGCACCAGTGATAGCTTTCAAGTAGAAACTCATAGCTTCGTCTTTTTGTGTACCACAATCAATAGTAGAAGCAACATTAGAGTAATCTTTTTTGAGTAATTTAGCTAAAGCTGCGTTGAAATCGCAAGCATTTCCGTAGAAATTAACAGCGTTTTCATATTGACCTTTTTTTATGCTGATAGCACCTTGTCCTGCACTAGCTTCTTTAACACCAGTAGCTGCTTTGAAGTTAGTTTCAGCATCAGCGATGTTACCTTCTTGTAATTGAACATTAGCTAAGTTATTTAAGATAGTAGCGTTAGCACCTAAAGATTTTGCTTTTTCGATAGCTGTTTTAGCAGCAGCGTAATTTTTACTTGCATATTGAGCAACAGCTAAGTTGTTGAAACCTCTCCAATCTGATGGGAAAAGTTCAGTAACTTTTGTGTAAATTTCAACTTGTTTGTTTAAGTCTTTAGTGTTAGCACCTAAATAAAGAAGTTCTTCTAATGTTAGTTTTGAAGGATCTTCAGAGAAAATCTTTTCGATTTCTTCGTTAGTGTGTCCAATTTTCATAACATTAATAACAAGTTCAGATTTTCTCATTTGACCTAAGATACCGTTATTAGCATCTAATTCTTCCCAAATGTTAGCTAATTTACGAAGTTCTTCTTCTTTTGCTTTTGGATCTGAGTTCATATTACAAACGCGGATAATCATATCTTTGTCAGGTAAATTAGAAGATTGAATCATAGATTTGAACATTTCCCAATCACCTGTATTAGGAGAACCGTATTGTAATTTATCAAGGAATTCTTGGAATTCTTTATAATCTTTTTTTACAAAATTTTGCATTGTTTTGTCACGACCTTCAGCAACTTTTTGGTTCATATTGCCGCTTTTATCTTCAGGAGATGCATAAGAAGTAACTTGAACGTTTTGGATTTCTAATCT
>CAZBPT010000053.1:8278-10816 GCA_964493875.1 uncultured Bacteroidales bacterium
TACATATTGGTTTGAAAAGGATTAATAAATTACGTTCAAAGTTCCTGAATATAATTTTTTTCCATAAATCATGATAACATATAAATATGTTCCTGATGGTACTTTTTTACCTTTATACATACCGTCCCAAGGTTTATAGTCGTCAGATTTTAATAATTGTTGTCCCCAGCGATTGAATATACTTACTTCGTAATTGTCGAAGTTTTCTATTCCTTCAAGTATCCATGTTTCGTTAAAATTGTCACCGTCTGGCGTTATTGCTGTTGGAATGTCAAGACATTTTTTATCTCTATCTATAAGTGTATATGTTGTTTCGGCACTGTTGCATCCCATAGAATCTATCACAGAAACGAGATAGGTTCCTTTGTCCAAATGGGTAATTATGTCCTTGTTTTTATATGATATCCCATTTAAGAAATATTCATAAGGAGAGATACCGCCTGTGACGTATACTCTTATAATACCATTCTTTCCTTCGATGCAAGTTGGATTTGTTACATCTACATCACAGATTAACTGAGGTGGTTCAGATATATATATAATAGTATCATAAGTACAAGAGTATTTATCGTTTATACTTATTGTGTATTCACCGGTTTTCAAATTACGTTGAGATAAGAAGTTTGAGTGTACCCCATTTCCTGAGAATGAATAAGTATATGGTGCAATGCCTCCGAAGGCAACATAATCTACTTTTCCGTCAGCTTCACCAAAGCAGGATATATTTTTTATTGATATGTCGATACCTACTTTTGACGGTTCCACAATTGTCGCTGTAGCGGTTTCTTCGCAGCCTTCGGAATCAGTAACAGTAACAGTATAAGTAGCTGCAATTAAGTTTGTTGCCACATCTGTAGTTGAAGAGCTTCTATCATTCCACAAATAACTGAAGTTACCGTGTCCGCCATTTGCATATACCATTAAAGCACCTTGTGGAGCGCCATAGCATTTTATTTGTTCTGTTTGAAGTATTTCTGCTGTTATTTCAGGAGGTTGATTTATACTAAAACTTAAGATATCTTTACATCCATTAGCATCGGTAATTTCAAAATTGTAATTTCCTGCGGGAACTTCTTTCAATCCGGTACCGATATATGGAGTTGTTCCTCCAGTTGCTCCAATAAGTACTGATGCATATCCGTCATAACAAACAATATCAGAATTAATCACGTAGCTTGCTTCTAAAATTTGCGGTTCGTTAATAACGATTGGCCCGGTAGATGTGGAGCAACCACCATTGTCTGTTACAGTGTATTGATATGTTCCTGATGTAACAACAAAAGTGCCTATTCCATTATATGGAGGAGTTCCACCGCTAGCATTTACTGTAATTGAAGTTGCTCCTCCGTAACAACTAATAGGGGAAAAAGTATAGCTTGTTAATAATGGTGGATTTGTTGTTAATGATATAGCGTCTGAGGCTGTACAACCATTTGTGCCAGTTACTGTTACATTATATATTCCTGTTGCAGTTATTGTTGTGTTTGCCGTTGCAGTACCATTACTCCAAACATAATTTGTGCCGCCAGTAGCTGTTAATGAAATTTGAGTTGTTGTACAAGTAAATATTGTTGTTCCTGTATTATTTGTAATTTCTGCAGTCGGTGCGGTAAAATTTTCTGTGATAATTTGTTGTGCCGTTGCTGTACAACCGTTTGCTCCAGTTACAGTAACTGTATATGTACCCTGATTAATTACACTTACGGTAGCATTTGATCCTAATCCATTGCTCCATACATAACTATTGCCTCCGCTAGCTGTTAGGGATATATTTGTTTGGTCACATGTTAATTCTGTTGTTCCGCTATTATTTGTAATTGTAATTGTTGGGATTGAACTGTCATTTGTAATAACAATACTTTCTGTATCTGTACAACCGTTTGTAGCAGTTACAGTAACAGTGTATGTGCCTGCTGCAGTTACTGTCGCATTTGCATTATTGCCTAACCCATTACTCCATGAATATGTTCCGCCACCTGTAGCTGTTAATGGAATACTTGTTGTTGTACAGGTTAATACTGTGCTTGGAGGTGAATTTATTCCGGCTGTTGGTGCTGTAATGTTTTGAGTAATAACTTGTTGAGCCGTTGCTGTACAGCCATTGCTAGTATTTGTTATTGTAACAGTGTACGTGCCTGATGCATTTACAGAAGTATTTGCTGATGTAGATCCATTACTCCAAAAATAAGTTCCGCCTCCTGTTGCTGTTAATGGAATACTTGTAGTTGCACATGTTAATACAGATGTTGGAGGTGTATTTATTGCTGCTGTTGGCAATGAACTGTTTTGAGTGATAGTTTGTTGTGCTGTTGCTGTACAACCATTTGTGCCAGTTATAGTTACAGTATATGTTCCAGGGGTTGTTATTGATGTGTTTGCTGTTGTAGCGCCATTGCTCCATGAATAAGTTACGCCACCTGTTGCTGTTAATGGAATACTTGTTGTTGTGCAAGTTAAAACAGTTGTTGCTGGTGGATTTATTCCGGCAGTTGGAGGAGTAATGTTTTGTGTTATTGTTATTTGAGCTGCTCCTGAACA
>CAZBPT010000054.1:0-10149 GCA_964493875.1 uncultured Bacteroidales bacterium
AAACAAGATATTTATGTTGGGCGACTTCCTGCGGGCGTTTACACCATAAAATTAAAAGTAGACAATGAAATAAGTGATAGTAAAACGTTTATCAAAGGATAAACAAGAATAAACGGTTATATATCACAAGAATTTATATAAGGATTAAGGCTGTAAAACAGCCTTTTTTTAGTTTAATCAATGATATTTTCATAAGAAACAATGTTAATTCTTTGTTAATAAAAATAATTAAAACTTAGATTTATCTATTCCCATTAGTATTATTTTTGTATATATTATCTTATTATGAAAAAATATTTTGTATTAATAATTTTACAAATCATTTTGGTTCAATTAACTGTATTTGGACAAAAAAATGATAGCTTGCCACGAATTACCTTAAATACCGGTGAAGAATGTTATGTTTATATCGTTCAACCTAAAGATGGTTTTCTGTCGTTGGAAAGAAAATTCGATGTAAAACAAGACGAAATAATTAAACTAAACCCTATTCTTGCTAAAGGACTAAAAATTGGTCAAAAAATCTATATCCCTATAAAGAAAACCGACGAAAATAATTCCTCGATAAAATTTCAGAATCACTTTGTGGAAAAAGGACAAACGATTTTTTCGATTTGTGAAAAATATTATCTAAGTGCCGATGATCTTATCGGTTATAACACTTTTTTGAACGATGGACTAAAAGCAGGACAAACATTACGAATACCGATTTACCCTGCATCAGAATTGCAAGATAATCAATATTATATTCTTCATAAAGTAGAAAAAGGACAAACAATTTATTCTCTGTGCAAAAAATATAAAGTATCGGAACAAGAATTAATAATAAAAAATCCTTTTTTGAAAAATGGCTTGAAAACTGGTCAAACAATACGTATTCCACTAGAAAAAAAGAAAGAAACAGAACTAGTAAAAGAAACAGAAGTCAATATTACTCTTGAAAAAGATACTGCAAAAAATGTTTCAATAAAAAATATTGAAAAAGCGAATCAATATACAATAATAAGAGCCGATTCTACAATTCAAATTGTAGATACTTCAAAACAAAGAATTTTATTTTTTGGTGATTCAATGATAGAAACACTGGGAGATAGAATGAAACGATATGCAGCCGAAAACGGACATGAGCTATTAAATATAGTTTGGTATAGTGCTTCCACAAAAACCTATGCTCAACATATTGATACGCTTTCATATTTTATAAATCAATTTAAACCGACATATATTTTTATTTGCTTAGGAGCAAATGAATTGTTTGTTAGAGATTTAGAACAACGCGATTATTATACAAAAGTTATTATTCAAAAAATTGATACTATTCCTTATTTTTGGATAGGGCCTCCAAATTGGAGAGATGATACAGGAATTAACGATGTAATTCATAATAATGTTGGTGATAGAAATTTTTTCTTATCTAAAAATTTGAAATTTAGAAGAACAAGAGATGGAGCTCATGTTACTTTAACTTCAGCAGCAGAGTGGTTGGATACAGCTATTGCTTATTTTAATGAAAATACACCTGTAAAAATTCCTATGAATTTGCCTAAAAACAATAATAATGTTAAAGGGAAAAATGTTTTGTTAGCTCCGTTAAAATATTAATTTTTTGGAAAAAAGAGATTATTTTCATATTTTTGCGACTTGCAAAAGCAAAAAACTATCAGCATATAGAAATAAATGATGAATAAAATTTTTTCTTTTCTTTTATTCCTTTTTCTTATACCTTTAAATTTTTTAGGGCAAGGTCTTGATTCTCTGCCAGTTGAAATTAATGATAAAGGAGAAAGATTTTACGTTTACGAAGTTCAAGCTCAAGAAGGCTTTTGGTCTTTACAAAGAAAATTTAAGGTTGATGAGGCTGAAATTATTAAGGCAAATCCAGATGCAAAAAAAGGATTGATTCTCGGTCAAAAATTATTAATCCCAATAAAAGAATCAGAAATACCAAAGGCAAAAACCATTAAAAATTATTCTCTCGATACTTCCCGACCTCAATCCTATACATCAATAGCAAAAAGCGACAGTTTAACTGATGAGCTAAAAACCACTACTCAAATTTCTGATACTAGATCTGTAACAGAAAATTCAGCAGCATCTTTTATAAAAAATATTCCTTCTTCTTTTTATTCCTTGTTTAAACGTACTGTGCCCGAAATATTGCTATTTAATTCCGGTACTTTCTGGCTCGCTTTCATTGTTTTTATTCTCTTTTTTGCTTTAATACGAAAGAAGAAAATTTTAATGATGCTTTATGTCCTTGCTTTTAGTTTGCTTTTTTACTATTTGACAAATGGCATAACATTTTTAATATTACCCTTTACCGCATTATGTGATTATTTGTTGGCAAGATTAATATTTTCTGCAAAAAATATCAAAATAAAAAAACTATTTCTTTGCATCTCGCTAGTGATGAGTTTGGGAATATTAGTATTTTTTAAATATACAAATTTTCTAATTCTAAGTTTTAATGATATTTTCAATAATAATTTTCATCTGATAGATATATTTTTGCCCGTTGGAATTTCATTTTATACTTTTCAAACAGTAAGTTATGTTGTAGATGTTTATAAAGGTCGTTTGGAACCTACAAAATCTTTTCTTCAATATATTTTCTATTTATCTTTTTTCCCATTGATATTAGCTGGGCCGATTGTTAGAGCGAAAAATTTTTTCCCGCAGATAAAAGAAAATAAATTTATCAGTAGTCGAATGATTTATACTGGTTTATGGTTGATAATTCTTGGGCTTGTAAAAAAAGCAATATTTGCAGATTATATTTCTCAGTTTAACAATTGGGTTTTCGATTCGCCGTTGTCTTATTCGGGTTTTGAAGGTCTCATGGCTGTGATAGGATATACGGCACAAATTTATTGCGATTTTTCAGGATACAGCGACATGAGTATCGGTTTGGCAATGATAATGGGATTTAATTTGGGAGTAAATTTTAATTTTCCATATAAGTCAAGAAATCTTTCGGAATTTTGGAGACGTTGGCATATATCGCTTTCCTCTTGGATGCGAGATTATATTTATATTCCCTTGGGCGGAAATAAAAAAGGGAAATTTATGACTTATCTGAATAATTTTCTTACGATGCTCATTGCCGGAATCTGGCATGGTGCGTCATATATGTTTATTGTTTGGGGCGCTATGCATGGCGTTGGCTTGATAATTCAAAAAATTAATAAACCTTGGTTGGATAAGATTCCCAACAAATGGTATTTTAATATATTCTTTCAAATATTAACCTTTGCCTTTGTTGCTTTCTTATGGATATTTTTCAGAGGGAACAACATGACTGTTTGCTTCGATTTAATTAGAAATATTTGTACAAATTTTGATTTCGCATATTTAGTACCATTTTTCCAAGTTAGAACAATGTGGTGCGTTTTCATTATCTTGATATATCTATTCCACGCATTACCAGAATCTTTTTGGAACAAATCGAAAATGTTATTTATTAAATCTCATTGGACGATAAAAGCATTAATTCTTTTAATTGTAATTCAATTAATTATTCAATTTAGCACAGGAGAAATCCAACCTTTTATTTATTCTAAGTTTTAATCATAATGAAAAAATATATTATCTTAATTATAGTTTTTTTAATTCCGTTAGTTGCAATTACAATTTTTTCTTTTTGTGAAAAAGAGATATCGTTTTGGGGCATAACAATAGAGAAAGCAAAGATCGCATCTTATTTTAAAAATAAAAATGACAATCTTTCACTTGATTCTACAACAAATAAAATCTTGAAAAAAGATACTATTATTAACGACACAAACAAGCAACGAATATTGTTTTTTGGAGATTCTATGTTGGAAGGATTGGGGAGTAGAATGCGCTATTATGCTACGGAAAATGGTCACGAACTTTGTAATGTTATTTGGTATAGTTCCACCAGTAAAGTCTGGGGTGAAAATATTGACACTTTAAAACATTTTATCAAAGAATTTAATCCGACATATATTTTTATTTGTTTAGGGGCAAATGAACTTTTTGTTAAAGATTTAGATAAGAGGGAGGAATGTGTAAAAACAATCATTGCCTGTATAGATACAATTCCGTTTATCTGGATTGGACCTCCAAATTGGAAAGACGATACCGGAATAAATGATATCATTTTGAGAAATGTTGGAAAATATAAATATTTCCCTTCAAAGAGATTAAAGTATGCAAGATCATCTGATGGGGCACATCCAACACGAGCTTCTGCAAATATGTGGCTTGATACCGTTGCCGTTTGGGTTAAAGATAGTATCAATCATCGTATTTTGATGAATAAACCGAAAGAGGGACTAAAACCTTCAGGAAATGTTATTGTTTTACAACCACTAAAATAAGATTTGTTTTTATTATTCTTCCGAATCTGAAGGAGTATATACAAAAATATCCATCAAAGACATTTCTGATAATGAGGCAATTCGATAATCCGACATTGAATTTGATAAATTCTTGTTCAAATTTGTTAAAGCTTCATCCAATGAAAAAGCAGAAATTAACATAGCACATGCCAGTTCTTTTTCTTTTTGTTTTTCTTCGTCAACAATTGTCATTATAACTTTACAACGATACCAACGGTCACCTTCGTAGTTAAGAAAAACTTCTGACAATTTCATTTTTTTTATTCCATTAACAACAAACTCTCCGCTACTAAAAGAAGAGACACGCTCTGTAACAATTTTTTCTGCTTCTGTGAAATTTATCGCATCAACTAAATAGCTTTCAGTTGTTTTTGTAAATAAACCGTCATCTCCAGGTCTTAAATAAGAGACTTTACATTCGTACCATGTTTTTGCTACCATTTTTTTTTGCAAAAATAATATTTTTCACAGAATAATATTGAAAAAAGTATTTTTGTTAAAAACACAGAATAATAAAAAATGCCAATTTATCAAATAATTTGGTATTTTGAATAAGATTTTAATCTCTATTGGCAATTAAATATTTATGTTATTCTTTTGTATTTTAGAGAGATATGAAATAAAAAAAAAAAATTTTCATAATAGAATTTTTTTTTAAAAGTTTTTGGGAATTTTACATTTTTTTTTATATATTTACAGGTATTAAAATTTTTTACAAAAAATAATAAATTATTTTAAAAAATAAATAAAAATATATATATGAAGAAAGTATTATTCTTTTTATTATTTACCTTTTTCATGGTAAATTTTGGGTTCTCTGCACCTATAGATACGGGTACAGCAGAATTTGTAGCCAAAGCCTATTTTAAAGTGTATAATTATGATTCAAATCCTACTGTGAATTTGATTTATACAAAGAATACCGATTCGGGTGTTCCCGCTTTTTATGTTTATAGTGTTAATTCGTTAGGATTTATAATTATTGCGGCAGATAATGCTGTTCAGCCAGTGTTGGCTTATTCAACAGAAAACAATTTTGTTGTTGATAATATGCCTGATAATATTAATTGGTGGTTGAATGTTTATAAATCTCAAATTCAATATGTGATTGAAAATAATGTACTTGCAACAACAGAGATATATTTAAAGTGGCAAAGACTTTTATCATTACAGCCTGTTAATGAAGATGGATCAAAAGCAGTTACAGCTTTAATTACTCAAACATGGGATCAAATGGGAGGCAGTTGTACTATTTATAATGATTTAAGTCCCACACCTGGTTATTCTACTACTTCAACTCCAGCTGGTTGTGTTGCAACAGCAATGGCGATGATTATGAAATATTGGAATCACCCTACTACCGGTGTAGGCTCTTACAGTTATTCAACAAGTACAATAGGAGGAACTTTGTCGGCAAACTTTGGTGCTACAACTTATGATTGGGCAAATATGCCAAACTCTTTGACTTGTAGCAGTTCAGCAGCTCAAAAAAATGCAATAGCAACTTTAATGTATCATTGTGCTGTTGCTGTTGAAATGGACTTTAACACAGCTGCAAGTGGAGGTAGCGGAGCTTTTTGTAATTCTTATGGAGGCCAATTCGATCAATGTTCTGAAAATGCTTTCAAAGATTATTTTAAATATCAAACAAGTATTTCTTCAATATATAGAGATTATACAGGAGGTTATAATAATGGTTATCCTTCTGGCGGTGCTTGGACAGAAACAAACTGGAAAAATGCACTAAAAGCAGAATTAGACGCTTCTCGTCCAATATTATACAGCGGTCAAGGAGAAGCAGGTGGTCATGCTTTTATTTGTGATGGTTACAATGCTTCTGATGAGTTCCATTTTAATTGGGGCTGGAGTGGTTCAAACAATGGTTACTATACTATAAATAATCTTGCTCCTGGTTCAGGTGGTGCGGGTGGCGGATCTTATGAATTTAACGATGTTCAAAAAGCAGTTATTGGTATTCAACCTATTCCTCAAGCACAACCTATTGCTGATTTTACTGCCGTTCCTACTTCATTAGTAGCTGGAAATTCTGTGCAATTCAACGATCTTTCCGCTAATTTCCCTACAGGTTGGTCATGGACATTTAGTGGTGGAACTCCAAGTTCTTCAACAGAACAAAATCCAACTATTGTCTATAATACTGCCGGAACTTATGCAGTTACTTTGGTTGCCTCAAATACACTTGGATCAAATACAGAGACAAAAACTGCATATATTAATGTTCACGATGTATCAGAAACATTTTGTGATACTATAAAACAATTTATAGGTACTGAAACTACTTATTCGTATGCTAGTTCAAATGGATATATTAGTGGCTCCAGTAGTTATGATTGCCAGTGGGTAGCTGAAAAATTTACTACTTATTATTCTTTTAATCAAGTTCAAGGATTAAGAGTATATTTTTCAAAAATAACAAACGCCACAAATCCTAATATTACATTCTCAATGTGGAACTTAAACGGGGATCTTCCCGGTACACAAATAGCTACTAAGACACTAACACTATCTCAAATATTAACCGCTTATAATACAAATGGATATATAGATGTAAATTTTGATAATATGGTAGCAATTCCTAGTACAGGTTTTTGTGTCGGAATCGGAATTCCTACTGCCGCCGGAGATACTATTGCAGTATTAACCAATACAAGTGGTGACGTAACAGCTAATACAGGCTATTTTTATGATAATGATGCTGTATGGTATCCTTATACAACTTATCCCGGATATGCATTGTCGAATAAAATTTATGCTTTATGCTGTCATTCGCAAGGTCTTCCTCCTACAGCAGATTTTTCTGCAATTCCTACTTCACAATGGGTTGGTCAAAATGTTTCTTTTACTGATAATAGTTATGGAGGAGCTCCTACACAGTGGAATTGGACTTTTCAAAATGGAACGCCATCAAGTTCTACTTCTCAAAATCCAACAGTAATATGGAATGCGGCAGGAACTTATGATGTTTCTCTTACAGTTTCTAATCCAAATGGAACAAATTCTATTACTAAAACCGGGTATATCACCATTATTAACTCCGGTGATCCTTTATGCGAATTAAAGCCATCAAATATTGTTGGAAATTTAACGCTTTATACAGGATATATTTCCGGTACAAATCAATATAATGAAACCGAAAAGGCAGAATATTTTGATGCAACGCCGGGTACTCTTACAAGTGCATATTTCTATTTCGGACGTGCAACAAAAGGTTCTACCGGTACAGTAAATGTTACTTTTAACGTTCGAGCAGCAACAAATGTGACAACCGCTCCCGGTGCAGTATTAACAAATGCTACTGTTAGCCTTGCTCAAATTGTAACTGATGTAACTAATGGAGATCCTACTCTTGTAACATTTAATACTCCAATAGACGTTTCTTCGCAAGCATTTTTCCTCTCCTTTGAAATACCTACAAATAAAGCCGGTGGTGATACATTGGCATTAGTAACAGGAGTGGTAAATTCATCAACGAATACTGCTTGGGAATTGTATAACGGCACATGGGAATCTGTCGAAGCGGGTTGGTTAAATGCTCTTAATTTAGCTGTTTATCCTTATATTTGTCAATATCCAATTGTTGCAGATTTTACAGCTGACAACCTTAATGTTTCTGCCGGAACTACGGTAACTTTTACTGATAATTCTACAAATGGACCTACTAATTGGAATTGGTCTTTCCCCGGAGCAGCAACAACATCATCAACACAACAAAATCCTTCAATAGTATATAATACTCCCGGGGTTTATGATGTTAGTTTAATTGCTTCAAATTCACAAAGTAGTGATACAATAACTAAAAATGCTTATATTACTGTTGTAAATCCGCCGGCAACTCTAGTATTATGGTCTTTCCCTACTGCTGAAAATGGTGATTTATCTGACGGTGGTATTCCTATAAATAACGGAACAAGATCTATTTCAAAAGTTGGAAGTACTACTACATTGACTTATAATCCAAGAACGGACAATACTTATGCTGTAAGAAGTTCTTATTGGAACGGAGCAAACCTTACTACATCTTTAAGATATTGGTTAGTGAATTTTTCTACCGAAGGCTATCAAACCTTAAAATTGTCTTTTGACCAAATGTCATCAAATAGTGGTACTTCTCGCGGACCAAGAGATTTTAAAGTACAATATAGTTTGGATAATTCAGTTTGGTCGGATGTTCCAAATTTGTCGGCTTATACTGTTTCAACAACTTCCGGTACTTGGACTACATGGTCTGATTACGCTTTGCCGACAGAATGTGAAAATCAAGAAAATGTATATTTACGTTGGATTTGTACCTCTGGAACCAGCATTAGCGGAACTACTACAGGTACTAACGGTCGTAATTCTATGGATAATGTTTTTGTAACAGGTCTTCCTATTCCTCCTGTAGCTGATTTTACTGCAAATAATACAGAAATATGTATTAATACCGAGATTTCATTTGCCGATAATAGTATAAATGTTCCTACTCAGTGGCTATGGGATTTCGGTGATGGAAGCACTTCTACAGTTCAAAATCCTAATCACAATTATTCACAAGCAGGCGTTTATACTGTATCATTAGTAGCTTCAAATGACGGAGGTAATGACACTGAAACAAAAACAAATTATATTACTGTTAATGCTCCGGCAACACCAAGCTTTAATTCTGTTACTACTAATTATTGTACAGGTTCTGCAATCCCAGCCTTGCCAACAACTTCAAACGAGGGAATTACAGGTTCTTGGTCCCCAGCAATAAATAATACAGCAACTACAACATATACATTTACCCCAACTGCAGGTCAATGTGCAAATAATGCCTCAATAATTATAACAATTTCTCAACCTACTCAACCAACATTCGCAGCAGTTCAAACAAGTTATTGTCCAGGGGCTTCAATCCCAGCTTTGCCAACAACATCAATTGAGGGAATTATAGGTTCTTGGTCGCCAGCAATAAATAATACTGCAACTACAACATATACATTCACTCCAACTGCAGGTCAATGTGCAAATAATGCTTCAATAACTATAACAATAACTGAAGCTACTGAACCAACATTTTCTGTAGCTCAAACAACTTATTGTTCAGGTTCTGCAATATCAGCATTGCCAACAACATCAATTGAGGGAATTACAGGTTCATGGTCGCCAGCAATTAATAATACTGCAACTACAGCATATACATTCACACCAAATGCAGGTCAATGTGCAAATAATGCATCAATAACTTTAACAATTTCTCAACCTACTCAACCAACATTTTCAGTAGCTCAAACAACTTATTGTTCAGGTTCTGCAATTCCAGCATTGCCAACAACTTCAAATGAAGGAATTACAGGTTCTTGGTCGCCAGCAATAAATAATACTGCGACTACAACATATACATTCACTCCAACTGCAGGTCAATGTGCAAATAATGCCTCAATAATTATTACAATAAATCAACCAACTCAACCAACATTTACTGTAACTCAAACAACTTATTGTTCAGGGTCTACAATACCAGCATTGCCAACAACTTCAAATGAGGGAATTATAGGTTCTTGGTCGCCGGCAATAAATAATACTGCAACTACAACATATACATTCACTCCAAATGCAGGTCAATGTGCAAATAATGCATCAATAATTTTAACAATAAATCAACCAACTCAACCAACATTTTCAGTAGCTCAAACAATTTATTGTTCAGGTTCTGCAATATCAGCATTGCCAACAACTTCAAATGAGGGAATTACAGGTTCTTGGTCGCCAGCAATAAATAATACTGCGACTACAACATATA
>CAZBPT010000055.1:0-9187 GCA_964493875.1 uncultured Bacteroidales bacterium
AAACGATTTATTATCTGTGATGTAAGTACAATTTCAGGAAGTAAGTATAATACCGTTTTATTATTTGCTAAACAATCTTTTATTAATTTTATGTATATTTCTGTTTTTCCGCTAGATGTTACGCCGTGTAATAAAACGGGTTTTTTTTCGGAAAAGGACGATGTAATTTTTTCGTAAGCAATTTGTTGATGAGGCGATAATATTACTGTCTTATCAAAATCCTTTTTTTCTGAATAATCTTCTAATCTTGATTCAGGAACTTCTTCAATTTTCAGAAAATTTTTCTTTGCCAACGATTTAATACTTTCGTGCGTTGTTTCACATTCCGATAGAATTTTATTGAGATTAACACAACAAGAGTCACTATTGATATCCTCGCAGTTTTTTATTAAAACTTCCAATATCTGAAATTGTTTTCCTCTCTTTTTTGCTATGTTTTCAAATTCTGATATTTGTTCTGCAATGATATTTTTGTCAAAAAATACAATTTTTTTTCTTCGTTCTTTATATTCTTTTGTGATTTTTTGAGAGATAGAAATAATATTTAAGGATTCCAATTTTTTTAAGATGTTTATTGGATTTTTTATTTTACAGTTATTGATAATTTCATCAATTGTTGTTTCTTTTTTTGTGGCGATGAATGAACAAATTGTTGTTTCATTATCATTTAGTTTAACAGCTTCGTCAAAATCGCTGTTGTAAAATATTTTACTTTTACTTGATGGAATTAATATGTCGGGAAGCATTGCATTTAATACGTCTCCCAATGAACAGCAATAGTAATCGGCAATCCATTTTATAAATTGGAATTGTTCTTTTTTTATAAAAACTTCATCTTCCAAAATATTTATTATTTCTTTTGTATCAAAGTTTGGAATGTTGTTATGAAGTGAATATACAATTCCCGTGTACAATTTGTTTTTGCCGAAATTTACTAAAACTCGATTTCCAATTTCAATATTATCTCTGAAATTCTCCGGAACGGAATAAGTGAAGCTGCCATCTAAGTTGATGGGCAATAGGATTTCTGCAAAATGAAATATGTTGGAGGATTTTGTCAATTTTTTCTTACAAAAGTAAAATAAAAATGTTGAAGAAAAAAAATAAAATGTTATTTTTATATTTGAAATTAAACGAATGAAGCTTTCAATAATTGTCCCAGTATTTAACAGACCCGAAGAAATTGAGGAACTTTTAACCTCCTTAGTAAATCAGACCGATTCCGATTTTCAACTTGTAATTGTTGAAGATGGTTCTACAATTACTTGTGAAGATGTTTGCAAAAAATTTTCCGACAAAATAAATATAAAATATTTTTATAAACCCAATACCGGTCGTAGTGATACAAGAAATTACGGAATGGAGAGGGCAGAGGGCGATTATTTTATTATCTTTGATTCTGATGTAATTCTTCCAAATCATTATATCAAAACGGTAAGAACGCTCTTAACAAATAATTATGCAGATTGTTTTGGTGGTCGTGATGATGCCGGGCAAAATTTTTCTCCTTTACAAAAAGCTGTAAATTATTCTATGACATCTTTTTTTACTACTGGAGGAATTAGAGCTGGAAAAATCAATCTGAAATCTTATCATCCGCGTTCTTTCAATATGGGATTTTCTCGTGCTGTTTTTGAAACTGTTGGCGGGTATAAAAATATGATAGGCGAAGATATTGATTTGAGTATCAGAATAAAAGCAAAGAATTTTAAAGTTGATTATTTTGAAGATGCTTATGTTTATCATAAACGAAGAGTAAGTATAAAAAAATATTTTAAACAAGTTAAAACATTTGGCAAAGGAAGAATTATTCTTTCAAGAATGTACAAGAATACATTAAAACTTATTCATCTTTTACCAATGTTTTTTGTACTTTCTTGTTTTGCTTTGGTTCTATTATCTACGCTTTCTTTCCTTTCTCCATATTTTCTTCTTTCCCTTTTGCCGATATTATTTTTGGCAGTTCTTCTTTTTGTTGATTCTTCAATCAGAAATTTAAGTATAAAAATCGGATTCTTGTCCGTGATTACTTCTTTTGTACAATTATTTGGCTATGGCTTAGGGGAACTAAGTGAAGTTTTTACCGGAAAAGCCATGAAAAAAACGCAGGAAGAAAATTATAGATAATAAAAATCTATTTTCTTACAATTTTTCCTTTTAAGATAACCTTATCAATTAAATCTGAACCGTATGCGTAAGGGAAGAAATCTAGTGTAGGAATATTTTTTGTAATAATGAGATTTGCATATTTTCCTTTTGTGATACTACCGACAACATCGCTGCAATCGATTGCATAAGCTGTGTTTATTGTTGTTGCGTTAAGAGCTTCTTCTACAAGTAATTTGTAATTTACACAAGCAAACGACATTATTAATTTCATGTTTCCTGATGGAGAAGATCCCGGATTGTAATCGGAAGCAAAAGCCACCGGAAGACCTGCATCAATCATTTTTCTGGCAGGAGCGTATGGCATATTTAGGAAAAAAGCAGCACCAGCTAATATTGTTGGCATAGTTTCGCTATTTTTCAATATTTCAATTTCTTCATCTCCTGTATATTCAATATGGTCAACAGAAAGAGCATTGTATTTTACTCCAACTTGAATTCCTCCCGATAAGGCGAGTTCGTTAGCATGAATTTTTGGACGCAATCCGTATTTAATTCCTGCCATCAATATTCGTTCTGTTTGTGTGGGAGTAAAAAATCCTTTATCACAAAAAACGTCAATATAGTCTGCCAACTCTTCGGTTGCTACTAATGGTAACATTTCATTGATAATTAAATCTACATATTCGTCAGGATTGTTTTTATATTCTAGCGGGAAAGCGTGAGCGGCAAGAAAATTTGATTTTATTATTATATCAGAATTTTCTTTCAATCTTTTTATAACACGAAGCATTTTTAGTTCGTTTTGGGTATTTAATCCGTAACCGCTTTTAACTTCAACAGCGCCTGTGCCAAGAGAAATTATCTCATCTAATCTTAGCTTACTTTGTCTGTAAAGTTCATCTTCAGATGTTTCGTTAAGTAATTTGGAAGAATTTAAAATTCCGCCACCTCTTTTTGCAATTTCTTCGTAACTTAAACCACGAATTTTATCGCTATATTCTATTTCCCTACTTCCAGCATATACCAAATGTGTATGAGAGTCGCAAAAAGAAGGCATTACAATTTTATCGTTTGCATCAATTTCTTCGGTGATTTTATAATTGGCTTTATTATAATTTTCCATTTTTCCGAAATCAAAGATTTTATCATCTTTAATTATCAAAAAGGCATTTTTAATTCTATTTAGGGATGACATTTCTTTGCCTTTTAACAGCAAAGTTTCTTCACTTAATATCCCGACTAATTCTTTAATGTTTTTTATTAATAACATAATTAGAAAGTTTAGTTATTCTTTGATTTTTGACTTGTTTTATGCAAATATCGCAATTATTTTTCAATCCACAAAGTAATTAAAAAGAATTTTGAATATATTCTGATAGTTACTTGGATAGATATTATTTTTTTAATCTTAGTCCGTCTAAATCCTTTTTAGTACCATTGAAGACATTCAAATCTACATTATGTTCCAGTCCGGTTAATTTTCCTTTATCGGAAAACTGCCAGAAAACCCAATCTTTAATAATGTTTTCAGGACGTTCCGTAGTGTTATACCAAGCAATCCATATTGGGAATCTTTCAAATCTTTTATCATTCTGCAAAAACAGTGAATAATAATTGTTGTAAGTATAGATAATAGGCGTAATTTTATAATGTTCTTCAATAATTTTGAGCCAATTTAGTAATTCATTTTTCAGCACAGAAAGATTTTTTTCTTTACTGAGTTTTTCAATATCTAAAACAGGAGCGAGGTCTCCAATTTCCAATTTTACATTTTTTATAAAAAAGTCAGCTTGGGATTTGCTGCTTTCATTTGGTCTGTAATAATGATAAACGCCACAAATAACATTTTGATTTTTAAGCAATTCTTTATTTCTTAAAAATTTTTTGTCAAAATTATCTTTGCCGGCGGTTGCGCGAATAAAAACAAAATCAATATCGTTGTATTTTAATACCGTGTCCCAATTTATGTCGTACTGATATGTTGATACGTCAATTCCGAAACAGGAAAAATCTGGTAATTCTTTTCTAAATTCCGATATTGTTTTACTATTTTCAACACTTGGAAAAACAAATTTTTTGATAAGAGGAAAATATAAAATAAAAAAAATGATAAGTACAGAAGAAAATATTGTTATTGCAACATATATTTTTTTCTTGTTTGATTTTTTCTTTTTATAGCTTTTCCTTCTTTTTTTTACCATTATAGCAAATTCTTGCGAATATATTCTGCAATTTGAATAGCGTTTGTTGCAGCTCCTTTTCTTAAATTATCCGAAACTATCCATAAATTTATAGCGTTGCTGTTGGAAATATCTTTTCTGATTCTTCCGACGAATATCTCGTTTTTTCCGCCTGCATTTATTGGCATCGGATAGATATTTTTTTCAGCTTCGTCTTGAACAATTACTCCGTGAGTTTTGCTTAAGATATTTCTTATTTCTTTAATATCCGGTTCTTTTTCAAACTCAATATTTACACTTTCGCTGTGAGCAGAGGCAACGGGAACGCGGACAACTGTTCCGGCAAGTTGTAGATTTGGTAAATCCAAAATTTTACGAGACTCGTTTGTTAATTTAATTTCTTCTTCGGTGTATCCGTTTTCAAGAAAATTTCCACCGTGAGGAATGCAGTTTAAATCTATTTGATGAGGATATGCTGGTTCGAGTACTTCTTCCTTGTTTCGTTCTTTTTGTAATTGATTTATTCCTTTGTATCCAGAACCACTTACCGATTGGTATGTAGAAACAATTACTCTTTTAAGACCGTATTTTATATGCAAAGCATGAAGAACTACCACTAATTGTATTGTACTACAATTTGGATTGGCAATTATTTTGTCGTTTTTGTTTAATTGGCTGATATTTACTTCAGGGACTATTAATTTTTTGTCGGGATACATTCTCCAAGCCGATGAATTATCGACAACGAAGCAACCGATGTTTGCAAATTGTGGAGCCCATTCCAAAGAAACATCTTTGCCAGCAGAAAAAATGGCTATCTGTGGCTCTTTTTTTAATGCTGTGGGAATGTCGCAAACTGTAATTTTTTTGCCATTGAAAATTATTTCTTTACCAACACTTCTTGATGAGGCGGCGGCAATTATCTCGTCAGAAGAGAAATCACGTTCTCCCAATACTTTAAATATTGTTTGACCTACTAAGCCTGTTGCTCCAATTATTGCAATTCTCATTTGTTTAGTTTTTACAAAAATAAATATAATTTTATTAATATTTTCAAAAATTATACAGCAAAAAAGATTAGAAACAATAATTTTTTATAAAAAATTTTTAATGAATTATAACAATATTTTTAAAAAATAGTTAATATATAAAATATAAAAAATTAATGAAAAATTTATTATTTACTCCTTGCCGTATTGGCAATGTAGAATTAAGAAATCGTACTATACGATCTGCAGCGTTTGAAAATATGTGTAAAGATAATCGTCCAACACAAGAATTGTTTGATTATCATACAAGTGTAGCAAAAGGTGGAGTTGGGATGACAACAATCGCTTATGCATCGGTGAGTAGAAACGGTATTTCATTTGAAGGACAGTTATGGATGCGTGAAGAAATTGTTCCCGAATTAAAAAAATTAACAGATGCCATACATAAAGAAGGAGCTAAGGCTTCTATTCAACTTGGACATTGCGGAAATATGACACACCGCGCTACTTGTGGTGAAAAACCAGTAGGAGCTTCAGGAGGATTTAACCTTTATTCTCCAACATTTGTTCGTGGCTTAAGAGAAGACGAAATATACAAGATTGTTGATGATTTTGGAAACTCTGTCGAAATGCTTAAAAGAGCAGGCTTTGATGCTGTTGAAATACATGCAGGACACGGATATTTAATCAGTCAGTTTATTTCTCCATATACAAATAAAAGAAAAGACAAATTTGGAGGAAGTTTGGATAACAGAATGCGTTTCATGAGATTGGTTATTGAGAGAGTTAAAGAAGTTGCAGGAGATGAATTGGCAGTTATTGTTAAAACAAATATGTATGACGGTTTTAAATCGGGAATGCAGATTGACGATTGTATAAAAGTTGCCCAAGAACTAGAAAGATTGAAAGTTGATGCTCTTGTATTAAGTGCAGGTTTTGTAAGTCGTGCTCCTATGGTAGTTATGCGTGGTGCCATGCCATTAAAAACTCTTGCTTATTATATGGACATGAAAAAATTCTGGTGGTTGAAACTTGGTTTGCGCATTGGCGGCCGTATGGTAATTCCTACCGTTCCATTTAAAGAAGCATACTTTTTAGAAGATGCAAAAAAATTCCGTAAAGCACTTTCACTTCCTATAATTTATGTTGGAGGATTGATTTCCAGAGAAAAAATCGAAGAAGTTCTTGACGAAGGTTTTGTTGCAGTACAAATGGCACGTGCTTTAATTCACGATACAGATTTTGTAAATAAGATGAAAGACGGCCTAGAAAGATCTGAATGCAAACATTCAAATTATTGTGTTGCCAGAATGTACACACTAGATATGAAGTGCCACCATTGCATTGACGATATGCCTAAAAAATTGTCAAAAGAAATCGAAAAAGCAGAAAAAACACTCTAATAATATCTTATTTTTTATTGCTGTTTGAAGATTGCTCTTTTGCATTACTGCGAGAGAGTGGGGAAGTCTTATTCTATGTTAGAAAACTTGGTAGGGGAGAAGGACATGCAAATTGTTCGGAAAATGCTATGATGTATGAGGGGGAGTAGGGGAGATGTACTTTGTTATACATCGTCAAATTCATCTATTATATTCTGAGAACTTACTGGGTTTCCAAATCCAACAATGCTTTCTATAATGCTTGCTAAACTCAATTTATTCTTTGTTTTAAAAGCAAGTAAATACAATAATGCTTCGGAAGTCAACAGAATAAATCTTTTTATTTCTGTATTCCATGTTATCTCGTTAATAAAATTGTCGAAATTTGTCTTAAACTCATTGCTTACAATGATAAAACCAATTTTCTGATAACCTTGTTTCTTTAATATTGGGCAATAATGATTTATATACTCACGTATAGCTCTATCGTCGGTTCCAAGAGAATAACCACTATTGTAAGCTTTAGCATCAACAATAAAAGCTGTATTTTCTTCTCTAAATTTCACAATGGCATCAGGGTTTCTTCCTGTTCCTTGGCCTAAAATGTCGACTTCAAAATCAAGCTGACCAAAAACTTCAGCAACAGTCCTTTCAAATTCATACCCTTTTTGAGTTGCGGATTTGTCGGTTGAGTTTCCTAATTCAACAAGTCTTGCAACTTTAGGAATGATATAATCAGATAAGTTAAAGCTTGCACTAACTATTAGTTTTTTATCATCTTGTTTCTGTTCCAGTTTTGCTGCTTCAGTAATCTTTATTGTCTTTTTATTTTCAGCTTTTTTGTTTGGATTGCCCCTAAAGTGCCAAAAAGCATGTTCAACGTCCCAATTTGAAATTTGCTTTTTTGTTAAATCACTTAAAATTTTTTTTATTTCTTCATTTAGTAAGAAGAATTGTTCATAATTCTCGCTTTGTAAGGGTTTCTCTTGCCACAACTTAATCTCTTCTAGCGCTTGAATCGATGCTGTATAATAAATTGGCCACTTGTCATGGTCGGCTACTTGCCAGAAATATGATAGAAAATAACCTACAGATTTTGGATTTGGAACTAATCTTTTGTCTTTAGCTTTTGAATACAGATTCTGACAATATGTCTCCAGATTTTCAATTTTCACTAAAGCATCTTTGATATCCTTTGGTTCGGAAATTGTTTCTTTTAGTAATTCTTGAACTTTTTCAATCCCAGAGTCATCAAGATTTTTTGTTAATTGATTGAAAAAGAATTGACCTTTGATTGCTGTAAATCCCCATAAATTATTCCGTTTGTTGAAACTGTCAATACTTGTCTTAAATTCTCCAATTGAAAGTTCAGTTCTGTCGAATTGTTGAACGATTTCTTTTAAGTTTTTAATGGCTTCTAGCCTAAGTTTATCAATATTTGGAAGTTCATTTCCTTTAGTATCCAAGACCATTTGGTCTGAACTGATATAATCATTCCAAATTTCCTTAACCTTATCTATTTTACCTTTTTCAATCATATCTTTCTGTGGTTTACGGGCTGTTCTTGTTTGCAGAACGACATTTTTTTCTTATATGTAAATATACAACATTTTTAATAAAATAATAAAAGATTCATTAATAAAAATTACTTATTTGATAAAGCACGGGAAATGAAATGTAGATTTGAGGAAGGGAAAATAGGATGAGTAGTTGAGAGCTGAAAAGCTTGATAAACGGCTGACTGCCAAATGTTTTATACACGATATTATTTGCTATCTGTTGTTTTCTCAAAAATCAAAATTCTTTCATATTCAATTTCTGGTTCTTTTGCTAAAAACAATTCTAATTGATTTTTATCCTCAAATCCACCAAGTTTTTTTCTATAAGTACCAAATATTTTTGGATTTTCAATTTCAAGTTTTCTGTTTTTAGAAATACTCAAAAAATCTTCGACTTTATCGATTCCTAGAAATTTTCTATTTGCAAGATTTGCAGCAATTCCTGTTGTAGAACTTCCTGTAAATGGGTCCAAAATCCAACTATTTTTTTTAGTAGAAGCTAAAATAATTCTTGTAAGTAACGCCAATGGCTTTTGTGTTGGATGTTTTCCACAAGATTTTTCCCAAGGAGCAATTGCGGGCAAATTCCAAACATCTTTCATTTGAGTTCCTCCGTTTATGGTTTTCATCAACTCATAATTGTAATAATGAGGGGATTTTTTACTTTTTCTCGCCCAAATTATGAACTCTGTAGAATGAGTAAAATAGCGACAAGAAAGATTAGGAGGAGGATTTGTCTTTGCCCAAGTAATGCAATTCAGGATTTTATAATCTAATTCCTTAAGCATTTGAGCAACTGAAAAGATATTGTGAAATGTTCCACTTATCCAAATAGTACCGTTTTCGGTTAAATGCTCACGGCAGGCTTTTAGCCAGTTATAATTAAATTCATTGTCTTTTTCAAAACCTTGTGACTTGTCCCAGTCCCCTTTGTTAACACTTACCATCTTGCCACTTTGCACAGAAAT
>CAZBPT010000056.1:0-8580 GCA_964493875.1 uncultured Bacteroidales bacterium
CTTAAAGCTACTTTTGAAGCTTATCCTGATTTAAAAGCAAATCAAAACTTTTTGCAATTGCAAGAAGAAATGTCTGATATTGAAAATAAACTTTCGGCAGTACGCAGATTCTTTAATTCTGCTACAAAAGAGCTTAACAATAAAGTTCAAATTTTTCCTTCAAATATCATAGCCGGAATGTTCGGCTTCAAAAAAGAACCTATGTTTGATCTTGGCGAAGAAAGAAAAGCTCACGAACAAGCACCAAAAGTTAGTTTCTAATTATGTCTTACATCGGCTTATCTGCTCAGAAAAGAAGAAACAATATTAAATCAACAATACTTCTTTTCCTATTTCCCGCTTTAGTTATCGGACTATTGTATATTTTCTGTTTTGCTTATACTTTTATTACTTTCAATCCTGAAAGCCTTATGGAAGAAAATACTGAATATACGAAGGACTATACCGAATTTAATAGTAGTAAAGTTATGGATAATATTTATCCTGCTACATTGGATATGTTTATCACAACATCTCCATTTGTTCTCGGAGGCGTTTTGATTTGGTTTCTTCTCGCTTATTTTTTTAATACAGGAATAATAAGTGCAGCAACAGGTTCAAAATCTTTAAGCAGGCAATCAAATAAAAGAATCTATAATCTGGTGGAAAATTTATGTATGAGCCAAGGCATGTCAATGCCTAAGATAGATGTAATTGAAGATGATTCTCTAAATGCTTTTGCCAGCGGAATAAATAAAAAAAGTTATACTGTAACACTGACACGAGGAATAATTAAAAAATTAGACGACCAAGAACTAGAAGCTGTTATTGCACATGAACTTACTCATATAAGAAATCGAGATGTTAGAACTCTTATAGTTTCTATCGTTTTTGTCGGTATCTTTTCTATGATATCTTCTATCGCATTACGAATGTTTATATATGGAGGAAATGGAGGAAATTCTAAAGACAACAAAGGTAATGCTTATATTATTATAGTGATTCTGGTGTTAGTGATTTCGCTTGTTGGTTACTTTTTTTCTATATTAATGCGTTTTGCAATTTCTCGTCAAAGAGAATACATGGCAGATGCAGGTGCAGCCGAGATGACAAAAAATCCATGGGCTTTGGCTTCTGCTCTTAGAAAAATTTCTGCAGACCCAATTGTTGAAAATGTAAAAAGAGACGATGTAGCTCAATTGTTTATTTCACACCCTTTGGAAAAGAAAGAGTCTTTTAATTTCATTTCAACAGTATTTGCAACTCACCCTCCTATTGAAAAAAGAATTGAGTTTTTAGAACATTTGTAAAATCCTTTTCTTTTTGCTGATGAAAATATTAAGTTCTAAAGAAAAAAAAATTCTTGATAGTATTGTTATCAAAAATGAACCCATAGAATCTATCGAATTGATGGAAAGGGTTGCTTTAAATATTGCAAGTACTATCGTAAATAAATATAATCTCAGAAAAAAAAGATTTTTAATCATTTGTGGAAAAGCTAATAATGGTGGCGATGGTTTGGCTCTTGCTCGAATTCTTGTAAAAAACAATGTAAATGCAGAGGTCGCAATTCTTAACTTTTCAGATAATATTACTAATGAGTGCAAATCAAATCTGGAAATTTTTAATAAACTTTATCCTCACAGATTGTCAATCATCGATAATCCTGACGACCTTTCTTGTGATAATTACGATATAATTGTTGATGCAATTTTTGGCACTGGACTTAATAAACCCGTTCAAGGTTATTATGCCGATATTATAAATAAAATAAATGCTTTTTCGTCAAATCCTGAAAAAAAAGTTTTTTCTATTGATATTCCTTCAGGTATTTTTGGTGAGGATAATTCAGAAAATTCTGGAGCAATAATTAAGGCAAATACTACTTTTTTTGTTCATACTCCTCCTTTATCGTCAATGTATTGCGAAAATCGCATGTACTTTGGCAATTTAGAAAGAATAATACTTGCTGAAAATTCTTTTATTGAAAATATCGTTACTGAAAATTTTTTCGATAATAATTGCATTTCATATAATATTATTGACGAAAAAAAAATTCAGAAAATTTTTCCTATAAGGAATGATTTTTATCATAAAAACAACTTTGGACATCCTTTACTTATTGCAGGGAGCTACGGGAAAGCTGGAGCTGCTATTTTGTCTGCAAAGGCTTGTTTAAAATCAGGAGTAGGGCTCCTTTCCGCTTATGTTCCAAAGGCATTGGTTGAAATTTTACAATGTTCTGTTCCGGAAATGATGATTGAAGAGGATTCGCAAAATTCTTTTTCACGATTTGATAATCTTAATATCGAAAACATTCACCATTGCTACGGAATTGGACCGGGTCTGGGAAAAAATCCCGAAACGATTGAAGGCTTAAAAAAATTTCTACTAATAGTTAAGAATGATAAGAGATTCAATGAATGTAGATTTGTTTTTGATGCTGACGCATTAAATTCTTTGTCGATGATAGAAAATTTTCAAGATTTAATTCCCAATAATACTATTTTGACTCCTCACCCTAAAGAATTTGAAAGGCTCTTCGGTCACTTTGACAATAGCTCTGATAAAATAAATTTTCTTCTCGATTTCTGCAAAAAAATTAATTCTGTTGTAATTTATAAAGACTCAACAACAATTATAGTAGGTCCTGGAAATGAAGTTTTTTTTAATATTGGGAACAACTCAGGAATGGCAAAAGCAGGAAGTGGAGATGTCTTAACGGGAATATTAACTGCTTTTCAGGCTCAGTGTGACAACCCTGTTCACAATGCAGTATTAGCAGTATATTTACATTCCTTGTCCGGAAAGATTGCAAGTAAAAAAATTGGAAAAATTTCTATGACGGCTTCGGATATCGTTGATAATTTACCTCCGGTCTTTAAATATTTTGAATCATTAAATTGCAAGTTTTAAATGGAAAAATACGATATAATTGTTGTAGGTGCAGGGCATGCCGGTTGTGAAGCGGCAGCAGCAAGTGCAAATTTGGGAAATAAAACATTACTTATTACCATTGACTTGAATAACATCGCACAAATGTCTTGCAATCCGGCAATTGGCGGAGTTGCAAAAGGACAAATTGTTAGAGAAGTAGATGCTTTGGGTGGTATGTCAGGAATAATTACCGACGAAACAATGATCCAATTTAGAATGTTGAATGCTTCAAAAGGTCCTGCAATGTGGAGTCCTCGTGCTCAATGCGACCGCAATAAATATTCAAAACGTTGGAGAGAAGTTTTAGAAAATATTCCAAATTTAAATTTTATTCAAGATTCTGTTGTAGATATAATTACCGAAAACGATAAAGTTATAGGAGTAATTACAACAATTGGTATCAAAATATATGCAAAAGCAGTAATTCTTACTTGCGGAACTTTTTTAAATGGCTTGATGCATATAGGTAAGCATAAATCTTTTGGCGGAAGAATTTCAGAACCATCAGTTATCGGATTAACAGAAAATCTTATAGAAAAAGGTTTTACTGCAGATAGAATGAAAACAGGAACACCTGCAAGAATTGATGGCAGGAGTATTGATTTCTCTAAAATGACCGAACAAGCCGGAGACAAAGACATTATTCCTTTTTCATTCCTACATAAATATGGGCAACATTTTTTAAAACAACGTAGTTGTTACATAACTTATACAAACCCACAAACGCACGAATGCCTACGTAAAGGTTTAATAGATTCTCCTTTATATGACGGAACAATAAACAGCATTGGACCTCGCTATTGCCCAAGTATTGAAACAAAAATTGTTACCTTCGCAGAAAAAGAACGCCATCAATTATTTATTGAACCCGAAGGCGAAACTACAATTGAATATTATATAAACGGATTTTCTTCTTCCCTACCATGGCAAATTCAGTACGAAGCACTTAAAACAGTAGTAGGATTAGAAAATGTGAAAATATTCAGACCAGGCTATGCCATTGAATACGACTTTTTCCCGCCAACACAATTAAAAAATACTTTAGAAACAAAAATAATCGAAAATCTATACTTCGCAGGACAAATAAACGGAACAACAGGTTATGAAGAAGCCGCAGGTCAAGGAATAATTGCAGGAATTAACGCACATCTTAAGATTCATGAAAAAGAAGAATTCGTCCTAGCTCGCGATGAAGCTTATATCGGTGTTCTTATTGATGACCTCGTAACAAAAGGTGTTGATGAACCTTATAGAATGTTTACCTCTCGTGCCGAATTCAGAATTCTCCTCCGACAAGATAATGCCGACCAAAGATTAACAGAAAAATCTTACAAAATTAATCTTGCATCTCAAGAAAGAATGGATAAAGTTAATGATAAAATTGCTAAAAGAGATTTTATTATTGATTATTTTAATAAAACCAGTATTAAACCCGAAGACATTAATAACTTCTTGTCTGAAAATGAAAAATCAGAACTTCGCCAAAGTCAAAAACTTTCTTCTTTCATCAATCGACCTGAAATTGATATGAAATTATTAATACCACTTTATGAAGATTTGCAAAAATTATACGATACAGATGAAAATAGCAAAGAAATTTTTGATGCAGCAGAAATACTTCTAAAATATAACAATTATATCGAAAAAGAAAAGCTGTTGGCAGAAAAAGCAAGAAGATTGGAAAATATTAAAATTAGTGATAATCTTAATTTTATGGAAATTAAGTCGTTATCAATAGAAGCAAGACAAAAATTAACTAAAATAAGACCAAAAACAATAGGGCAAGCCGCCAGAATTAGTGGAGTTTCCCCTGCTGACATTAATGTTTTACTCGTTTTTCTTGGTAGATAGTTTTCATAATTTTTTAATTTTAAATAATTTTTTGATATGGAAAAAAGAGCATCATTCGGAACAAAATTTGGAGTATTCGCTGCCGCAGTAGGATCGGCTGTTGGGTTAGGTAACATTTGGAGATTCCCGTACCTCACAGGGAATAACGGCGGTGCTGCTTTTATTCTGGTTTATATATTGTGCATATTAATAATAGGAATTCCAATATTATTGTCAGAATTTATTATTGGAAGACGAGGACAGGCAAGTGCTTTCAGATCATTTAAAAAACTATCCCCAAAACAGCCTTGGTATTTAGTTGGACTTATTGGCGTTTTTGCTGCTTTTATTATATTGTCATTTTATGGTACAATTGCCGGCTGGACAATAGAATATGTTTATTTATCAATAAAATCATTTTTCACTGCAACAGAAATTACAAATTACTCGGAATATTTTAGTAACATTACCGGAGACAATACAATTCCCGTAGTTTGTCAGCTAATATTTATGCTCATGACTGGCGTAATTATTGTCTTTGGCGTTCAAAAAGGAATAGAAAAAAGTTCCACAGTAATGCTTCCATTATTATTTATCATTATCATTATTCTTTGTATTCGTTCCTTAACTTTGCCAAATGCTATCGAAGGAGTTAAATTTCTTTTTTACCCAGATTTTAGTAAAATAAATTCTTCAGTAATTTTAAGTGCACTCGGGCAATCATTCTTTTCTCTTAGTATTGGTATGGGTGCATTAATAACTTATGGTTCCTATGTAAAAAAAGATAATAATTTACCTAGAACCGCAATGCTTACGGCCTTCACAGATCTGTTAATTGCAATTCTGGCCGGAGTGGCAATATTTCCAGCAATATTTTCATTCGGAATATCTCCCGAGGAAGGAACAGGTCTTGTTTTTGTTGTTTTGCCCGAAATATTTGCAAATATGCCAGGAGGCACTTTCTTCTCACTAATATTCTTCATTCTTTTGGTAATAGCAGCACTAACATCTTCAATATCGTTGTTGGAAGTAATTGTTCTTTTTGTTACCGAAGAATTCAAAATAAAACGTTGGCTTGCAACTGTACTCGCAACAATAGCAGCAAGTATTTTAGGCGTTTTCACAACTTTATCGTTTGGACCATTAAAAGATGCTACCATTGCAGGAAAAACTTTTTTCGAATGCGCTGATTTTATATCAACAAACATATTACTTCCTTTGGGAGGATTTTTAATCGTGATATTTTTAGGTTGGTTCTATAAGAAAAAATATTTAAAAGAGGAAGTTACAAATGAAGGAACATTAAAATTTTCTTTATTTAATATCTTTTATTTTTCAATAAAATACATTGCACCTATCGCAATTATTTTTGTTTTTCTTCGTGGACTTAGCATTATTTAGTGTTTGGTATAAAAATTGCATTTCTTAGTTAAGAATTTATTATGAAAAATATATATAAAATATTGATAATTATTGTAGCTTGTATGTCTGTTTCTTCATACAAAACTATAAAAGCAGAAATACCACCAAAAATTTTTGAAGCAATTAAAACTTCAAATGCCGATTTGATAAATACTTATTTATGTCCGTCTATAGAAATGGTTATTTTAGATAAAGACGATATTTTTAGTAAACAACAAGCATCTGTAATATTGAAAGATTTTTTTTCCAAGAATAAAATTAAAAGTTTTTCCATTATGCATCAAGGAGGAAAAGACGAAGCTCAATATGCAATTTGTAAAATCTCAAACACAAACAATAACAATTTTAGAGTTTATTTTCTTGTTAAACAAGAAGGCGGTAAATCTTTAATACACCAATTAAGAATAGAAGAAGAATGATTCCGCAAAATAATCTTTTAGAAATTATTGAATTAGCATATAAAGAGGATGTTGGAAACGGCGACTATTCTTCCTTAGCAACTATTGATGAGAAAGAAACAGGTTATGCAAAATTATTGGTAAAAGAAAATGGCATTATTGCAGGTATAGAAGTTGCAAAAGCTGTATGTGATTATTATTCCAAATCATTATCAATAGAAACATTTTTGAAAGATGGCGACCCTGTAAAAATTGGTGATATTGCATTTATTGTTTCCGGAACACAGCAAGACATATTAAAAGCAGAAAGAACAATACTAAACTTTATGCAAAGGATGAGCGGAATCGCTACTGAAACAAATAAATATGTAAAAGCTTTGGAAGGTTTACATACAAAAATTTTAGATACACGTAAAACTACTCCGGCGTTACGGGCTTTTGAAAAGGAAGCTGTTTTAATTGGTGGTGCCGTTAATCATAGATTTGGTCTTTATGATATGATAATGTTAAAAGATAATCATATCGATTTTTGTGGCGGCATTGAAAAAACTATTGAAAAAACCAATAATTATTTGTTGTCAAATAAATTGAATTTAAAGATAGAAGTTGAAACCAGAAGTTTCTCTGATATACAAACTGTATTAAAATGTGGCAATATTCATAGAATTATGTTTGACAATTTTTCCATTGAAGATAGTAAAAAAGCTGTTGATATGGTTGCCGGTCGTTACGAAACTGAATCCAGTGGCGGAATTACATTAAATAATGTACGTGCTTATGCAGAATCGGGAGTAGATTTTATTTCTGTTGGTGCTTTAACTCATCATATTAATAGTTTGGATTTAAGTTTGAAGAAAATTTAATTTTTTCAAATATTTTTTATTATTTACTTTGTATTTTTAACTAAAAATCTGTAAATATCGTTTTTGATATTTATTGAATGTGTAATCTTTATTGCAGAAAAATATAACAGCCGTTTCTTGTTTAAATTGTAGAAAATAATCGCATTTTGTTTTTTGTTTTGGGTTCGTTTTAAATAAGAATTTTTAGACAATTAATTTAGAATAAACGTTTCATATTTAATAGTGAAAATTTGTATCGACAAAAAAATTTCAATTATCACAAAATCATATCCAAAGGACTTTTTATTTCTGATTTTGAGATGTCTGCAATATGTGTGTACATTTCGGTAGTTTTCACAGATTGATGTCCCAACAATTCTTGAATAAAGCGAATATCTGTACCTTTTTCCAGTAAGTGTGTAGCAAAACTATGTCGAAGAGTGTGAGGAGTAACGTGTTTTTTAATTCCGGCTCTTTGTGCAGCCTGATGAACTATATTCTGTACGCTTTTGGCAGAATACTGCTCTTTTTTTTGTCCTTCAAAAAGAAATGTTTTAGGTTTATATTGTTTGAAATAAACTCTTAAATCAGACAAAAGAACTTCAGAGAACATTATATTTCGGTCTTTTTTTCCTTTTGCCATACGAATGTGAATAATCATATCGTTGGAATCGACATCGGTAATTTGGATATTTAACAATTCGCTCAAACGCAAACCACCGGAGTAAAGTAGTTCCAAAATGCACTTGTGTTTCAGATTGTTGATGTTGTTAAGGAGACGTTTTATTTCTTCTTTATTTAAATATTCAGGCAAAGGATGTTCATTTCGTTTAGGATAGAGGTGTTTGATAGGCAGTTGGATATTGAGTACTAAATTATAAAACTTATCAATACTTGCTAATACCATTCGCTGATACGAAGCACTAATGTTTTTAGTTTCTATGAGCCAAAAAACATATTTTTCGATTTTATTCGCATCTAAATCTTCCGGTTTGTCGTATTTTTTTGATGCAAGTTGCAAGAAACTGCCCACTGCACTTTTGTAATTACGAATAGATGCTTCGCTGTAACGTTTCATATACGCAACCGTTGTTCAAATGTTGAGAGTAAGTTGTTCATATCCATATCTTATATTTTAAATACATTTACAAATATATATAAATATTCGTAAA
>CAZBPT010000057.1:0-8548 GCA_964493875.1 uncultured Bacteroidales bacterium
ATTAATAATTATCGGAAGTATTTTAATTATTGTTGGATTAATTGGTTGTATTGTTCCCGTATTACCTGGACCGCCATTGAGTTATGCAGGATTAATAGTTTTAGAATTTAATTCTAAAATTAGTTTTTCATGGACAATTTTAATTATTTCCGGCGTATTGATGATTGTTGCAACAGTATTGGATTATTACGTTCCGGTTTGGGGAACAAAAGTTGTTGGAGGAACAAAATGGGGAATACGGGGCTGTGCTCTCGGGTTAATAATAGGATTATTTTGGGGTGTTTGGGGCGTTTTGTTTTTCCCATTTCTTGGTGCATTTATTGGAGAAATATTGTTTTTTACTATAAAACAAAAAGAACAAAAAAAGAAATTTATTAAAGCATTGAAATCAGCCCTGGGTTCTTTTCTGGGATTAATGTGCGGAATAGCTTTAAAATTATCCGTATCAGCATTTATAACTTTCGTTTTTGTTAGAGAAATAATTATTAGTTATTTCTAATCTTAATCGTGGTGATACGATTCATTATTGATAATCGTAAAGGCACGATATAATTGTTCTGCAAACAATAATCTAATAATTTGATGTGAAAATGTCATCTCCGATAAAGAGATTTTATTGTTTGCTCGCTTATATACTTCTTCGGAAAAGCCATAAGGACCACCAATAAGAAATATTAAGTTTTTCACCGATGCTATTTGCTGTTTTTCAATAAAATTTGCAAATTTACGCGAAGTAAAACCAAGACCTTTTTCGTCAAGAAGCACAAGACTGTCTGTACTGTCAATGAGAGGTAATATTTTTTCTCCTTCTGCTTTTTTCTGATTTGCCTCGCTCATATTTTTCGTATTTTTTATGTCCTTAATGACAATAAATTCAAAATTTATGTATCGTTTTATGCGAGTAAAATACTTATCACAAAGAAGCGAGATTGCATCTTCATCGGTTTTTCCAACAACAATTAATTTAATATTCACTGATATCTATTTTAATTTTACAATTGTAATACCATCACCACCAAACTCAACAGTTTCGCTATAGCATTTCTCAACATTGGTCAAACTATTCAAAAAATTTCTAATATTTGTACGTAAAACTCCGTTACCTTTTCCGTGTAATATTCTAAGTTCAGTAAATTTGAGCATCACTGCCTCATCGAGGAACAAAATAACACGATTTATTGCTTCTTCAGAAGTTAATCCACGGACATCAAGATTGGGGTTAAAATTCAAGAGCTTTTTATCATAATTTGAATACGAAGGCTTCGTGTTTATATTTTTTGAAAGATTAGCATTTACTTTTTCTAACTGAGAAAATTCTATAGTTGTATAAATATTTCCAAAAAGAACTACAGCTTTTTTGTCGCTCATATCAACCACTTCGCCAACAGTATCTTTTCCTTTTAAGACTACTCTACTGCCAATATTAATTTTATTATCTAATAAATGTTTATTCTTATTATTTTGGTCAGTATGATGATTTTTTGATTGACTGTTTTTGTTTATTTTAGTTTTGATATTTTCATTTGATAATTCAATATCATTAACTAGATTATTTGCTTTATCAATAAAATCTTTCTTAAAATCTTCGAGGTTTTGTCGAATTTCTTTAGTTTTATTTTTATCTGCAGCAGCTTCTTTAATATCTTTGATAGTATTTTCAATAATTTTGTTACTATCATCAATAATTTTTTTTGCTTGTGAAACGGCCTCTTCGATAATAGCCTTTTTGTTAAGTTTTAATTTTTCCAACTCATCGAAATGCTTTTGGTAAATTTCCTGGAGTTTATTTTCTTGATTACGAATTTTTAATCTTTTATTTTCCCAATATCTTTTATCTTTGAGTGCTTTTTTTAATATTTTATCAAAAGAAAACTGCGTATTATCGCATTTATTTTTAGTATTTTCTATTATAGTTTCGGGTAAACCGATTCTTTTTGCAATTTCCAAAGTATAAGAACTTCCAGGAACACCAAATTCAAGAACAAATGACGGTTTTAATGAATTATCCACAAGCATAGAAGCATTTACCAATCCTGGTGTTTCAGAGGCAAATATTTTTAAATTTGAATAATGTGTAGTAATAATTCCGAAAGACATTTTGTTATTCAATTCCGATAAAATTGCTTCTGCCAAAATTCCTCCAATAATTGGATCGGTACCTGAACCAAATTCATCAATTAGGAAAAGAGTATTAGCATTGGAATGTTTCAAAAAGAATTTCATATTTTGAAGATGAGAGCTATAAGTGCTCAAATCGTTTTCAATAGATTGTTGGTCTCCGATATCGATAAAAATATCATTAAAAATTCCAAAAACGCTGGCACCAGCAACCGGTACCAACAATCCGCATTGCAACATATAGACTAGAATCGCAACAGTTTTAAGAGCAACGCTTTTTCCTCCTGCATTAGGACCTGAAATTACAATAATACGATTATCTTTATTTAATTGTATAGAAATTGGAACAACTTCCTTTTTTTCTTTCTTTAAAGTTAAAAATAATATAGGATGTTTAGCACGTACAATATCAATAGAAGGTTCATCGACAATTTGTGGGCGAATACCATCAATATCGATAGCAAGAAGAGCTTTAGCACGAATAAAATCGATTTCTGCCACAATATCTTTTATAGAAAGAATCTCATTTAAATACGGACGGATATCATTTGAAAGTTCTAAAAGTATTTTATGAATTTCGCGATTTTCGGCAATTTCCAATTCACGAATATCATTGTTTATAGCAACAATTTCCTGCGGTTCAATGTAAGTAGTTTTCCCACTTGCCGATTCATCATGAACCAAACCCTGAATTTTACGTTTATAAGTTGTTTCAATAGGAATTACCAAACGTCCATTTACGAGAGTTGCAGATAAATCCTTACTCACCCAGCCTTCTTCTTTTACATGACTAAGAATTGATAATAATTTTTTAGAAACAGAATTTTGTCGAGATGCCAAATCAATTCTTATTCTTTTTAATTCTGTACTTGCATTATCTTTAATATTTCCATCTTTAGAAATTACTTGATCCAAGCGATCATAGATATATTTTGGAAAAGATACTTTTTTTATTTTTTTTGATAAAAAAGGATAAGAATTACTATCATCGCTATTAAAAAAATGCAATAAGCTTTTCGCATTTTCCAAGACAAGTTTAAGATTAAAAAATTCAAATAATTGGAAAACGGTATTCTCGATTTTCAATTTATTACAAAAATCATCAATAGAAGGATAATAATTTGCAGGAAAATTATCTTTCAACATGCAAATATTTTTCATTTCCTCTGTTTCTATAAGAAGAGTTTCAATTAATTCTTTAGAATTGAAGAAGGAAAGAGAATCAACATATTCTTTGGCTTTTTCCCCCAAGCACTTATTTTTCAATAAGCTACGAATAGCATTAAAAGCAATTTTTATTTCAAAATTATCAGGATAAGTCAAAACGTTAAAATTAAATATTTTGAATATTTTTATCTATTTTCAAATTTCTAAAATATAGGATAATATCACATCCGACCATTAATAGATTTACGATATAAAATATTAAAGGAATATTGATATTACCTGTAAGAATTTTAGCCATTATGCCAAAAATATAACCTATAAAAACGAAGAACAAGAAAATAATACTTTTTCCTTTTGCCGTTCTAGATTTCCATGATTTGATAATATTTGCAGGCCAAGACAAGCCAAAAGCAATCATCATTAAAGATTCAAAAATTTGTCCCATTACAATGAATCGAATATAAATTTGAGAGTAATACCAAAATCAATAGTAGTAGATTTATACTGATTACTTACTCTAGGTTTGTTAAAAGTGTGATTATAAAAAGCTCTTAAAGTAAATTTATTATTTAAGACATAGTCAGCAGTTGTTTTAATTGAGTATATTGTTGCACCTGAAGTAACCTGACTAATATCTTCTTCGAGTTTTCTTAGAACTTGCATTCTATCTTTAATATTAAAATCTAATCTCAAGTTTAGATCGCTCTTATATTTATTTTGCTTTCCTCTAAATTTAAAAATTATTTCAACGTCTTTAAAACGATAACCAGTACCAATGGTATAGTCATTGTCATTTGTTTCATTTAGTTGAAGGTTCGTAAAACTCATATTTAGCTGGCGTGATTTTTTAATTTCAAATTTAAAGATAAGACTATTAATCATAGTCATATCTACTCCGAAAAGTGGTGAAAATTGTTCACTTATAGAAATACCAGCAATATCAAATTCAGAAAAATAGTTTCCAATTTCATCGGTAATTGTATTATATGTACCACCTGAAGTATTCCATTCTTCGCTAAGTCTTGTTTGGAAATTACCTATACTATAAGTAGAGCGATATTGATGAGAAAGAGTAAATGTTCGGAAGTATTTTTTAAAGAAATTAATCTTTGTAAGTCCGTTGTAAGTGATACGCCAATTTGGAAGAGCTTGAAGTACTGCTGGAATAATGTTTAAGCTGTGTTTATTAGGACTTATTTTTGTGTAAGCCGACAAGAAAGCAGGAATTAAAACATCTTGAGAGGTTTTTCCATATCCAATAGGATAACCGAGAGAATCTACGGCTGTAATTCCACGTTGAGCAGCAAGTCTTTGAGCAATAATTAATCTGTTATCACTAAAGTTTTCAAAATTTTGAGAAAATGGGTCACCATCTTTAGAAATTTTTTCAAAGGCAGTTGCAAGAGTAACTATTGACATAGAGAAGCTTCCTGAAGTACGGGCGTTAATTTCATTATATTGTATTCCGTCATAAAACAGATAGCTATTGTCGCTGGTATTTATTGAATGAGTAGCATTAACGTCAATTTTAAGGTCTTTAATAATTTCGATACTTGCACGAGCCGTCCAATTTTTATTTAATGTTTGTACAAAAGGATTTAAAGAAAGAGTATCTTGCGAAAGTACATTATTTTGCATAGCCCAATAAGAGAAATCGTCTTCCTGCCAACCGAAGATGAACGGAACAGAAGGAGTAATAATAGAAGGAGCCTCTCCAAAAATATTAGCATCAGGCGAATAACGAGAAAGACCTATGAGTCGGGTTTCTGGTAAATATCCTGGTAATAATGTTCCTGCGGTTTGAGTATAGCCAATGCTTACATTTTGAACCGACATCAAAGTTAATAAAGTATGGTCGAGAATAAGTCTAGCTATACTTGTGCTCTTTTCTCGTTTACCGGAAACGGTAATAACTTCTCTGTCCATATCTTCATCGGGAGTAAATTGGATAGTTTTATTATCAATAATTGTAATAATACCTTTAGCCTCTTTCCCTTTTTTAGGCGGAACCTGTTTTTTTGGAGTCTTGCCTCCAGGTTTTTCAAGATTATTTTTAGAGTTTTTATTTTCCTCTTCAATATCTCCTATAAAAATAGTAATATCTTCGGTTTTTAATCCGTGACGGATTTTTTTTGCTTGTCCTTTCTTTGCAGTAAATGTAGTTACAAAAGTTACAGTTTCTTGTTCTTTTTTATTTGTTTTAGAACGTGACGAAGTATTTTTTCTATATTTCTTATTTATCTGGTCGAGATATTTAATTTTTGTATATAGCTGCATTAAATTGAAAGAAGTATTTAATTGAATATTATTACTATTTTGTAATGTATTCCCAATATTTAATGAAGTATCTTTTGTTATTGGAGCAGCAGTCCACTGATAATTAGCCACATAAGTAGCATTAGCATTAATCCAGTTAAATAAAGGAATTTTATTTATTGGTATTTGGTAATTAAGATTCCACTGTTGGTTAAAAGAAGTATTTCTACCAAAATTTTTAAAACTTTGCCAAATAGTATCTTTCATTTGAGAATACAAAGAATCTCCACGTCTCATAGTGCCTTCAAGTTCATCTATTCTTGAATTATTTGTTGCAGAATATTCAAATTTTAGATTTTTTGTAATATTAAATTTCAGATCGTACTGACGTACCCATACAAAATTTTTGCGAACACTAATTGGAAGAGCGACTTCTGGAGCATAAATATTTCTTAATTGAGTTTCTCCATATTGACGATTTAAAGAAGTTCTAAATGACAATTGAGAAGGCAGATAATAAAAATTAAAATCTCTAATTATCTGTAAATATCTATGCTTAAATGCATTCGATTTTTTGAAAGGTTCAACAATCTTAGGAGTAGCATTGTAATTATAGTAAATTGCACCGGTATGATTAGTATTTGTGTTAAAGATTGTATTAACATCACGTTGGTAAGTTTCGTTATATCCGTAACTTAATGACCAATTTGCAATATCATATATTCTTGATTTCCCAGTAGTATTATTTATTTTAACATTATTAAGGTTAACGCTTTTTCGTCTTGTAAAATCCTGAGCGACATGTTTCATACTATCTTTATATTCTTTTGATAGATTTGGGTCTTTAAGAACTTCTTTAAAAAGAACATCAGGGTCGAGAGGATTATATTGAGGGTTAGAAACATTTTCAGAGAAAGCGAGATAGAGAGGAATTCTTACATTTGCTTTTTCTGGGAAAAATTTACCAAGTTCAAAATTAGCAGAAATATCATAAGAATATATTTCTTCTTTTTGTAGTTCTCCGATTTTTTGGTTTATAGAACCGAAACCGGGTTTAGAAGTAGCACCAGAAACAGATAGAGTACCGAAGTCTGCTAATTTTGCAGTCATACGTAAATTTGCAGCCCAGCCTCCTTTTTCGTCAAAATCGGAAAGGCGGAGTTCGTTAACCCAAATTTCGATAGATTTTTCTAGTCCGTCATCAGTACCGTTAGCAGAACGTTTTTTAGGATTTCTTATTCCAATCATAATAGTTTGGACATTGGCAAGATTTGGGTTCCCCATAACAGTAATTTTTCGTTCACCATCAGATTGTGAATATTCTGATGTTAAAGAAACATTAGTATTCCCGTCACGAAGTAAATCGTTTCTGCTTTGTTTTACATTTTGAAGTTTTTCCAGCGTTAATGAAATATTATTTGCTTCTGGCCACACAATAAAGCGGTCGGGAGCTTCCAAATCTGAAGAGCCATCATATATACCTGCAGGTGTAATTTTTACAGGAATTTCATATTCGTAATAATTATTTTTGTAATCAGTACCTAAACGAATAAAAACAGAAATTTCGTCATCTTTAACTTCAGGATAATTAGGGACAGATTCGCCGTGAATAAACATTTGAAGTGTTTTATATTTACGAATATCTAAATCTACATTTTTATAAACAGCACGTGCGTCTCCATCTGCCAAGTTGATAACATTAAGAGTCATGGCTTGTTCGTTCAACAACTGAGTAGTAGTTGACATTGTATTAGTTTCTCTAGAAATAGATGGAGGGAGAACATAATTCACTGGTGTTTTTGTAGCATTTTCTTCAATATTAACAGCACCAACAGTAAAAGGAGATTCTTTAAGGTCTGTAATAATATATTCACCAGGAGTTAAAAACGAGTCGTTATATTTTCTCCATTCACCTCGAACAAGGCTCATAGTGGCAAAACGAAGTACAGTTTCAGAAGAGAAATCTGTCATAAACATTCTAATAAATCTTATAGATTTAAAATCACGAATTAAACCAACTCTTTTTTCATATTCGCTAATAGGAATTTTAAATTGATACCAATTAACTTTACTTCTGGTATCATTTTCAAAAGTAGCAGAAACTTCGATTTTGTCGGTAATAAAATTTTTCCCTACTTCTAAATCTTGTTTTCTGATACTAATTCTATATTGGAAAAAATTTTCACTTTCATTTAAAGTATAATCACTATTAATATCTTCAACATTAGGAGTATTTTGATTAGATTCGTTACTATTCACGGGACTGTTATTTTCTAGTCCGTTGAAATATTTATAACGATCGAGGATACCAAGATTTTCATCATCATAATCGCTTCCAAGATAATAATGGAAATTATCAGAAGAAGGGTCTTCATAAGCTTTTTTGTAAGCTAGAGAATTATTACCGTAAAGAGCTATAATTTTTTCAAAATAATCATTAACTCCACCATTAGCAACGCTAAAGAAGTTACGTTCGTCATTGTCGCTTAAACCGTCAAAGCCGACATCTTGTTCCGATTGGTCGCCATCGCCCGGATCGAAAGAGTTTACAAGTGCCTGAATTTTTGGAACACGTCCCCATTTTGTTGTATCAACAGGATAGTTGTTATGAGAAGTAGGAAGACCTTGTTCAAAAGATTTTCTTCCGTCTTTTAGAACGTCTTCAGACACGTCTCCTAAATTAAAATACAAATCGCCACCGGAATTATCTTCATCTTCCACGAAAGGATCCATGAGCCAAAATTCAATATATTCAATATTAGCATCTTCGAAATCGGAAGATTGGATTTTCCTCATCAAACCACCCCAACGTTGGCGAGGATTTAACAAGAAACCATTCTCATCAATACCATTTACGTCATAATTATATGGACCTCTTTCCTGTGGATAGAAAACCATATTAAGGGCATTCATCACAGCAGGATAATTTCCATTGGGATTATCTTTATTTGGAAATATTTCTTTTTCATAAAGTTGACGTACATAATGGCTTGATAGTTGGTCTTTG
>CAZBPT010000058.1:0-1693 GCA_964493875.1 uncultured Bacteroidales bacterium
TCTCGAATGGAGTAGTAAAATTTTCACAGTCTTGATTTTTTCTTTTGTTAGTTTTTCTTTTGTATCAAGACAAAAGAAAAGTAAAAATAAAATCTTAATTGGACAATAATAATTAAATTATTTTGCCAACCACAAATTTGGATTTTGTGTAGTTTTCCCTTTCCACAATTCAAAATGTAATGTGGATTTATTATCGGTTTTATCAATAAAAATTGTTCCTAATATTTGTTTTGTTGACACTTTATCCCCAACTTTTACAGTTACAGTTTCCAGATTTGCATAAACGGTGTAATAGTCTCCGTGATTTATTAAAATAACATTATGCATACTCGGTAAAGAAAAAACTTTGCTTACAGTGCCTTCAAAAATTGCTCTTGCTTTACTGCCGGGAAGCGATAAAATATCTATCCCTTTGTTTTCAACAGTAACATTCTTTAAACTTGGATGAGGATGTGTTCCATAGTTACTCGTGATAATACCATTTTCTACTGGCCATGGTAAATTGCCATAGTTGTTTGTGAAGTTTGTTGAGAGTGTTTTTTCTACCGGTGTTACTGTTTTAGTATTTGTTTTTTGTCCGGGACTGTTTCTCTTTCTTCTAGCTTCTTCTTCTTTTCTACGTGCTTCTTCTTCGGCAGCTTTTCTAATTTCTTCGGCAATAATAGCTTCAATTTTTTGTGTAAATTCTTTAATTTGTTTTTGCTTTTTTTCTAGTTCTTTTTTCAATTCTTTGCTTTGCTTTTGAAGCGATTTTATTGTTTCTTCTTTTTCAATCTGCTGATTTTGTAATATTTCTCCCGCAGTATTTTTTTCATTCAACAATTTTTCTTTTAATAAAACCTGATCTTCTAATCTAGCTTTACTTACTTCTAATAACGATTTTATTGAAGAAATTGTAATTAACTGCTTTTTTCTTATTTCTGCAAGTTCGTGTATATATCTTAAACGAAGATATGCTTGATTAAAATTTCTAGACGATAGAATAAATAGTAAGGCATTTTGCTTTTCACGGTTTTTCCATACATTTAGAATCAAATATGCATAACTTTCTTTTAAATAGTTTAGATCTTCGGTCATATAATTAATTACTATCTCGTAATTATGTATTTGTTTTGTGCAAATATCCAATTCTTCGTTAATCTGATATATTAATTGCTTTTGTGATTTTATTTTTTTGTGAAGAATATAATAGCTTGTAAGATTTTCTTTTTCGCTATTTTGCGTGTTCTTCATTAGCTGATTGGTATATTCAATTTCTTCTAATGTTTTTTGCTTTTTCTGCTCTAACTCTTTTCGTGATTGGGAAAAAACTTGAATAGAGGCAAGAATGAATAGTGAAAAAACTAATATTTTTACAAAAAATCTTTTCATATAGAAATTTAATTACAAATTTATAAAATATTTGCAATTTGTTCTTTAACTTTTTCTAATTCTTCTTTCATTTTAACAACAATTTTTTGAATATCAAAATGATTTGCTTTTGAACCTAATGTGTTAATTTCTCTGCCAATTTCCTGGCAGATGAAAGTTATTTTTTTACCGCAAGCATCTCCGTCATTAATGCTTTCCAAAAAATAATCACAATGTTTTTTTAATCTGACTTTTTCTTCATTAATATCCAATTTTTCAATATAAAAAAATAGTTCTTGCTCTAAACGGCTATCATCAATAGAAATGTCTTTTGAAAATTCTG
>CAZBPT010000058.1:1793-5783 GCA_964493875.1 uncultured Bacteroidales bacterium
GTTAAATTTTTTCTGATATCGTATTCTAATTCTTTATATTGAGGTGATATTTTTAAATTTATGTCAAGATTTTTTGAATTTAAAGTTTTTATTTCAATAAAGATTTTTTTTTCTCCAAAAATGTAGGCTGTATTGGAGTAGCCTGTCATTGATTGTATCATATCATCCAATATTATTAATGTGATTTAATTTTTTTATATCAAGAATTTTAACATCGCGTTTGTCAAGGGCAATTATTTTTTCTTCTGCAAATTGAGATAAAATTCTTATAGCATTGCTTGTTGTCATGTTACTTAGAGCTGCTATATCATCACGAGAGAGAGTTGCGTTAATGGTAATTCCGTCTTCTTTGTAACCATAAGTATTTGCTATGAAAATAAGAGCTTCGGCAAGTCTTCCCCTTAAATGTTTTTGTGTAAGACTTATGGTTCTTAAGTTTGAAACTCCCAATTCGTTGGCCAAATCTTTTAATAATTCAAAAGTTGCTTTTGGATTTTTTTGCAAAACGTCAAATAGAATCTCTTTTTTGATTGTTCCAATTATAGAGTCTTCGATTGCTATTGCAGCTGCTGCATAATTTTGTCCAGCAAATAAGGCTCTGTATCCAATATATCCTCCGGGTTTTGCGAGACGTAATATCTGTTCTCTGTTGGAATAACCTTCTTGAAAAATTTTAACTTTTCCTGCTAATAAACAGATAAGTCCCAAGGGACGGTGGTTTAATTGAATTACATATTCGTTTTTTTTAATAAAGCTAATAGAAGTATTTTCCAGAATTAATTCTTTTTCTTCTTCTGTCAAGTTATTATTGGCAATAAGTGGAATATTATTTTTAATATTATTATTCACTACTTTAGCTTCATAAGTTATTTAATAAAAATAGTCGATTAAAAATACTAATAATCGACTTTCTGTAGCGGAGGCAGGACTCGAACCTGCGACCTCCGGGTTATGAGCCCGACGAGCTAGCCACTGCTCTACCCCGCAATATTTTACAAAATTATTCTTTTTTATCTATTTACCAAATGTTTTTTGATTTTTTATACCAATTGCCAATTTATTTATATAAAAAGGTATTTTATTAGGTTAAAAATATCCAAAAGAATTTAATATTTTTTCATTGCTTCTCCAATCTTTTTTTACTTTTACGAAAGTTTCGAGAAAAACCTTTTTCCCATAGAATTTTTCCATGTCAATTCTTGCTTCGCTTGCGGTCTTTTTTAATAATAATCCTTTGTTTCCAATAATAATTCCTTTTTGTGTTTCTCTTTCTACAAAAATTAATGTTTTAATTTTTATTATTGTTTCAGTTTCTTTAAACTCTTCACAAATTACTTCACAGGCGTATGGTATTTCTTTCTGATAATTTTCCAATATTTTTTCACGAATAATTTCGCATACGATAAATCTATCAGATTTGTCTGTTAACTGGTTTTCGTTAAACCAAGCCGAATTCTCAGGAAGTAGCTCTTTTATTCGTTCTGGTATTTTGTCGCAGTTGATATTTTTTAATGCCGATATCTTAATGATTTCTGCAAGTGGTAATTTTTCTTTCCAAAATTCTTCGGCCTTTTGTATCTTTTCTTCATCTGCTAAATCGATTTTGTTTATGATACAAATTGTTGGAACATTTTTCATTTGCAACTTTTCTATATACTCAATGTTTTTTTCCGGACTTTCTATTAGATCCGTTACATATAAAAAAATATCTGCATCTTCAAATGAATCTTGTACACAATTCATCATTCTTTCTTGCAATTTGTATTTTGGTTCTATTATTCCCGGGCTGTCGCTATATATTATTTGAAAGCCTTCTCCATTTACTATTCCCAAAATTCTTTGACGTGTTGTTTGTGATTTAGAGGTTACTATTGATATTTTTTCACCTACTAAAAGATTCATTAAAGTAGATTTTCCAACATTTGGATTGCCAATGATATTTACAAAACCTGATTTAAACATTATTATTCTTCAAAAATTATTATTTCGTTTATTAGAGTTCCTTGTTTTATTTTGTCAATGACTTCTAATCCTTCATATACTTTTCCAAAACAAGTGTGTTGTCTGTCGAGATGTGATGTGTTTTCTCTGCTGTGGCAAATAAAGAATTGTGAACCTCCTGTATTTCTGCCAGCGTGAGCCATTGATAAAACGCCTCTGTCGTGGTATTGCTTGTTTCCGTTTAGTTCGCAATTAATTTTGTATCCCGGTCCGCCAGTACCAACTCTGCGATCGTTAATATCTCTTGAAAAAGGGCAACCTCCTTGAACAACAAAATTTGGAATTACACGATGAAATCGTAAACCATTGTAAAATCCTTCTTCGGATAATTTAATAAAATTTGCAACAGTGTTTGGTGCGTCATCAAAGTAAAATTCTACTTTCATGTTTCCTTCATCTGTATTTATTTGTGCTTTTTTCATTTTTTATAAATTTAATGATTTTATTAGTGATGGGGTAGTTTCTTCAAAATTAACTCCAAAACGGATATCTGTTTTTGCAATTGCTGTTTTTTGAATGCTGCTTACTGTATAATCAACAGCTATTTGAGCTGCATCTCTTAATTTTTCTCCGTTTAATATTGCTCCAATTAAAGCACTTCCAAAAACATCTCCGGTGCCGTGATACATTCCTTCAATTCTTTTTGAGAATGCGTATTCTATAATGTCGTTTTTAACGTCATAAGTAGCAACACCTAAATTCTCGTTATCAAAATAAACTCCTGTAAGAACAATTTTATTATTACATATTTTTGACAATTTCTTTAATAAATCTTTAATGTAATCTTTGGAATAAGGTCCATCTTGATATTCTTGATGAAGCATTAAACTTGCTTCGGTAATATTTGGTATAATAATATCTGCTTTTTGACATAATTTTTTCATTTCGTCAGGAAAATCTGCCGGGAAAATAGGATATAATTTCCCATAATCTGCCATTACAGGGTCTACGAGTATAATTGTATTTTCTTTTTTAAACATTCCAAAAATTTCTGATACAATATTAATTTGTTCAAATGATCCTAAGAAACCTGTATAAATTGCATCAAATTCAAGATTTAATGATTTCCAATGTTTTGCTATTGGTATTAAGTCTTCTGTTAAATCCCTGTAAGTAAAGTTTGTAAATCCTCCTGTATGTGTTGATAATACTGCAGTAGGCATTACTGCTGTTTCTACTCCGCATGCGGAAATTATTGGTAATGCAACTGTTAATGAACATTTTCCGAAACACGAAATGTCATGAATAGCTAATAATCTTTTTTGTTTTACCATTTTATAAAAATTTTTACAAAAATATAAAAAAAATCTCAATTATTATCAATAATTATTATTTCTATCTTTAATTTTATTGTTGTTTTTCACCTAAGAATGATTGATAGAGTAATTCTTCAATATTTGTTCTTGTGTTTTCCTTTAATATTTTTTTATTGTTACTGTCAGGGTATGTTCTGTTGCAATTTATTACAAAGAAGAAATTATATTTTGGGTCTGCCCATATCAATGGTCCTGTAAAACCACTATGCCCGAATGATTCTTCGGATGAACTTTCAGATGCACTTCCTTCTATATGAGGATTTTTCTTTTCCCAAGCGAGTCCTCGCTTACTATTGCTGTCGTCTGTATTATATTCTGTAAATAATTTGGTACTTGATTTTGTTAGGTATTGTTCTTTGCCGTATGTTCCAAAATTTAATAAAAGTTGTAATATCTTGGCTTCGTCATTTGCAGAAGCAAAAAGACCTGCATGTCCTGAAACGCCTCCCATCATTGCTGCCCCTTGGTCGTGAACGTAACCTTGTATTGTTGTTTTACGATATGTTTTATCGTCTTCAGTGGGTGCAATAAAATATTTATCGAAACGCTTTAATGGATTAAAACACATTGTCCATGCTCCTATTTTTTTATAAAAATTATTTTCTACATAATTATCAATTTTTTCGTTGGATTTTTTTTCTACAAATTCTTTTAATAAGTAAAATCCTAAATC
>CAZBPT010000058.1:5883-8037 GCA_964493875.1 uncultured Bacteroidales bacterium
GCTAAAGCCGTTGACAATACTTTTGTTAAAGATGCCAAATCGTAAATATCCAAATCTTCTACTTTTTTTGATTTCTTGTCATAAGTAAAATTTCCGAATGATCTTTGATAAAAAACAACATTATCTTTTGCTGCAACTATTTGTCCGCCGGGAAAAATTTTGTTTTCGATAGAATAGTCAATAATGGAATCTATTTTTTTTAAATATTCTGAATTTACTCCTACCGATTCAGGAATGGAACTGTACTTTAATCTTGTTTTTTCGGTGATGATAATTTCATCAAAGGGCAAGCATTGGCATACGTTTACAGGCAATTTTCCTTTTGCTGCAATTCCTCCAAAAAGTAACTGTGCTGTTAAGTCGTTTGTTAAGTCCCAATCGTTATATGAAACAGTAATTGCTTCAAATTTTAATGCGTCTTTTAATGATAATATTGAATATGGGTTGCCGAAAAGACAAAGAATAGCTTTCTGTTGTTCCGGTATTCGGTTTATGATATTTAATTTTTTTTCTGATATATTATAATTAGTTTTTGGATTTCTATTCATTCCGTGTACTGCAATGAATATCAAATTATATTCTTTTAGTTTTGATAACAATATAGAATCTGCTTCTTCAGATGAATTTATATCATAAAAAATATTGTCGGATTTATAATAATATTGAATTCTTTTTTCAAATTTAGTAGTATCTTCTGATCCTATAATCAGAGTAGCAATTTTCAAGCTATCTAATCTTTGAAGAGGGATAATATTATTTTCGTTTCGCACAACTGTAAGAGATTTTTCTATTAGTGCTTCTTGGATTAATTTTGCAGAAATATTGTTTAAGTCTTCAATAATATTATCTGTGTTTATTGTTTCAATTTTGTTCAATCCTAACCAATATTTTGCTTTCAAAATTTTTTTGCAACTTTTGTTGATTTTATCCCAAGAAATTCTATTTTCTTCTATTGCTTTTTTTATTGCCGGAATAAGTATTTCCGGTTTACCGGGAAAAAGCAGTACATCATTTCCAGATGCAATGGCTTCAATTTCGGCTTCAATATCTTTTACATAATTTTTTATTCCTTTCATGTTCATGGCGTCAGTGAAGACAAGACCTTTAAATCCTAATTTTGAAATCAATAATGAGTCTATCGCCAATTTTGATATTGTTGATGGTCTATTGCTTTGACTGTCTATTGCAGGCACAAATAAGTGTGAGACCATTATGCCTGAAATGCCGTTGCGAATAAGATGGCGAAATGGAACGAGATGTATTGTGTCAATAGTGGCGAAATTGTGCATTATTTTTGGCAAAGACACATGCGAGTCGGTTTCTGTGTCGCCGTGTCCAGGAAAATGTTTTGCAACAGCCATAACTCCGTTGTCTTGCATACCTTTCATAAAAAACATTCCTTTTGTTGAAACATTATAAATGTCTTCTCCGTATGAACGGTCGTTTATAACAGGATTATTCGGATTGTTGTTTATGTCTATTACTGGAGCATAATTCACATGAACTCCAATACGTTTTAGCTGACGTGCATATTCTTTTCCCAATTGGTATAAAAAATAATTGTCGGTAATTGCCCCTAACATCATATTATATGGGTATTGTACGGTAGAATCTAAACGCATGTAAAGACTGCTTTCGGCATCCATGCTAATTAATAAAGGTACTTTGCTGATTTCTTGGTATTTGTTTGTTAGTACTGCTTGCCTTACCGGACCTCCCTGCATAAAAATCAAGCCACCGATTTTGTACTCTTCAATGTATTCCTTGATTGTATTTTCATGTTCTTTTGTTGAATTTGAATATGCAGGATATACTAATAATTGTGCAATTTTTTCGTCCTCGCTTAATGAGTTGAAAACAGAATCAACCCATTTACTTTCCTCAATTAGAAAAGGAGGTACCGAGGAATTTGAAAACGTATTTTTGTTATGTTTTCGTGAACCTTGAAAACCCGAAAAAATAATAACAAAAAACAATAACAATATTGCAATAGTGAAAAAATTGCCTATACCTTTGCCTGTTGCTTTCATAACACGCAAAGATAATGTAAAAAAAATAATATTTGAATAACGATTAAAAAAAAAATATTAAATTTGTAAAAAAGTTTTGCCCGAATGGCGGAATTGGTAGACGCGCCGGTTTCAGGGACCGGTT
>CAZBPT010000059.1:0-7689 GCA_964493875.1 uncultured Bacteroidales bacterium
GTACGTTGAAATCCGTAGGCAAAGTAATTATTTCCTGCAAATTGTGGATATTTTTTGTAAATTTCTTTTTTTGATGGCCTCACAAATGCCATAGCAGCCAAATAAGCAACGGGGACAACAATTTTAACTGTACCGTAAGTAGGTAATTGCAAGGAAGTTCCAGCAACAACTGCTCCTGCGGCAAATGCCCACCAATGTTGTTTATATTCATTTTCTGCAAATTGCATTCCTTCAAGAGTTCTGCCCATATCGTCAACAGAAAAAGAATTTTCGTCTTCAGGAAAATAATAAATACTATCAACGCCATCAATACTAATCGAATAAATATCCGAATAATCAGAATAAAATGTTTTTAATCTGCCACTCTTCTTCTTGTATTGATATTCGATGTATTCTTCATCATCATGATTTGTGTATGATTCCAAGGAAATTTTTCTACCATTCAATAAACTTAAAGTAATTTGTGAAAAAGCGCTAGAAGACAGTAATAAGAAAATTGTTGAGTAGATGAATAATCGTTTCATGATTTGAAAAAATTAGTTTGATTTTTCTTTAAGGAATTTATAAGTACGATAATCTGCAAAATTCCACTCTAAAAAATTACGAGATTCATAATCCTCGATAAAATCATCAACACGTGATGATATCGTGTGAGAATATTTGTCAGGAGTGTAATAATAAGCTCGGATTTTTCTTAAAGTACTGGTCTTATTTATTTTTAATAATTTTTCCTGATTATTTTTAAAGATCTCCAATTCTTTTTCGCTTTTGATGAGGTAGGGTAGTGCTGTATTGTCCATTTTCGACAAAAACGCTAACTCGACAATGGCATTATCACTATGTGAAAAATTGTATTTTGATATGATAATATCCCAATTTAAAAAAGTGGAAATTACGAAAATTATTAATGTTGCAAAACTTGTTGTAGAAAGTAAGAAGTATGTGGACTTCTTGAATAATATTTTATAAATGATCAAGAATAATGATACAACTGTAAGAACCAAGAAAAACAATAAAGCTATTCTCTTATAAGCTAAACCATAATACTCAATGTAACGGAAATTTCTAACAAAAACCAAGAGACAAAGAATAATATTTAAGAAGAGCCAAACGGAAACTAAAATTTTCAGAAATTTATTTTTATGATAGTGATTGAATTTTCCTTTAAAAATAAACAAAGCCATAAGGGCAGATAAAAAGATTGCAACCAAAAGTACATAAGTACCTTCGTGCACAAATTGTTTTAAAGTATTTCCATCCCAAGTAAAGTTAATAATAACATTATCAATATCAACAATGATATTAAATAAAAGTAAAATATTTAAAGCAACTAGTATAATAATAGCCGAAAGATTATAAAATTTTAATTTTGAATTTATTTCATCAGAAAAAATTTGGTTATTATTCTGCAAATTATCATCAGCATTCAAATCTTTATTATAAAGGCACTGTGGTTTTGCAGGGATAAACATATAATTTGCAAGAAAAAAGCCACAGAATAATAATATCAATATTGTATAATCCAGCTTTTTCAAAAATTCTAAAATTCCATCAAAAATGAAAGAAAAATATTGATAGAAAGCAGGGTTTGCCCATGAATACAATCCTATAAACAATAAAATCATGATTAAAGGCAAGAGAAAGAAAAAGAAAATTCTTCTGAAATTAATTATTATCGGAGAGGATTTTGGTTTATGCCAACGACATAAAAGTTGTATCTGAGAATTGAAAATCTTTTGAAGAGACTCTACTGCCAGAAATAAAAAACATTGAATAGACTTATAAGACAAAGAAGCAACTAAAAGAATAAATAAAAAGTAATTTATTGCTATCGTCCAATTTGTATGTATTGTAAAACTTAATATTAAAGTTATTATCGTCGAGACAAAGAGTGTACTTGTTAGATAATTTAATTTTAACGGTCGGTTTAACCATAATAATAATGGAATTGATATAAGTTCAAAAATTATCAGATTAATTCCTATTCCGTTTTTATAAAATAGTATTGCAAATAATATCGCAATAATTATGTTCAAAGAAAATAAATACTTTTTTTTAACTCTCATGATAATATTATTTAGATTTCTAAACGCAGTATTTTTTGTTTTATTGTAAAATCGTTTTGCTTAACTATCTAATAATAAATTTTAAGAATTTATTTTCTACTTTCAAATAATAGATTCCAGGCGACAATTTACTATTAATTTCTACATCTATATTTGCTTTTACATTAATAATTTTTTCCAAGATTTTATTTCCTTTTACATCAAATATTGCTAGAGAATAATCTCCTTGAAGTTTTCCGAAATCTATATAAAAATTACCATTATTGGGATTGGGATATATTGTAATATTGTTGATATCTGCTGAAGAAATTATATGGGTTTCAAAAGGATTAAAAATATTCTTGCTTTTTATCACACTAAAAAGACCGGCAGCATTTTCAGCCTTCACGTTAACATAATAATTTGCACTATCTAAAATTGGAGAGAAATTATAGTTTGTATCCAAATAATTGTTTGTCCAAGATATAATGTCATCAACTGCTGGAGATGTTCCAATTGAAATCCAATACTTTGCAATACCAGAATTATTATCTTGAGAAGAAGAAAAACTTACGATAAGATCAAAAACAAAAGGTTCTGACGAAATAATTTGAACATTGGCAATAATTGTATCAATATTTATTGGATTTGTCCAATCAACATTAAAATTATAATATGAAATTGAGGATTCGTTACCTGCATTATCATTTGTGAAAGTTTCTAAAACCGTTGAATTAACTAGTGGATTATTATTTTGAATAAAAATATCGGCATCATTACCAACATTAATAAATTCAGAAGCATCTCTGTTTTTGTAAACTCTTAAATTATCAACAGTAACAATTGAATTTCCGCTACGGAATGAAATGTAATTTCCATTTTGATAAGGATTTTCATCTGTCCAATCACTAATAAATTGATTATTTATAAATACAGAACTTTTACCCGTGATTCTGTTGTAAGTAATTTTTATATTATTAAATACTTCTGCTGTCATCGAAATATCAACGACTTTTTCTTGTGAGAAAGCATCATTAGTAACTTTATAGAACTCAAGGTCTCCTGCTGGAAAGCGAAAATATATAAAGTATCCGTTTCCGCGATTGTCGGTGGTATCGTCTGAAAAATAATGAAAACCTCCACGTTTGTTACTGCCAGCACCTTCTAATTTAAAATCGAAAGAATATAAAAATTCATCGGAGTCTTGGTTTAATATTGAATATGATTGCGAATTTACAGCAGTTTCATCAGAAATTACAAAAGTATTATCTGTAATATTCCAGTTGCCGGTGTTATTCGTATTTGTCCAATTGCTCATTTCATTAAAATCATCATACGCAAAACCTGAGTTTCCATTTGCATGCCAATTTGATGAGTCGAAACATCTTATGAGGTAAAAGCTGTTAGATATTCCACTTAATGAATCATTATCAAGAATATCGAATTGGAAATCGCTGTTTATCCAATCTTCTTCTTGTGTAACTGGAATAATATTTGGTTTTGTCGTATCAATGAAAAAATCCTGCGAAATAATATTTGACCAATTGTCGGCATAATCCAAAAGTATTGTATTCACCTTTCCTGCAGGTGTATTTTGATTATCGCTCTCGTGCGGAAAATCGTTGTTCTCGCCAATAGTTGCCAATAGACTTTGTTGCCTTGTTTTATAAACTGCAAAATTATCAAAAGATACGTCAGCTTCGGCAACACGTAAAGAGATAGCAGAAGCGGAAGTGAATAAATTATCGGAGAAGGTATAAGTAGAAACCAAAGAATTATCTTTATAAACATCTATTTTACCTGTTTGTGGATTGTAAACTATTTTAATATTATACCAAACGCCTGCAGTAATTTCCGTATCGTCATTTGTTGCATATATATAAAGACTTTCGTTTGAAGAGTTTGTGCCATATCTATAAATTTGTACCTTATTATTATGTTCCCGAAAATAAACCATAAAGGAATTACCGCGATTTGTTTCTTCCGGATTGCTACACATAAAATGGATTCCTGCTCTTGTATTTGTACCTGACGAATTAAATTTCATATCCCAAGAATAAAGATAACAATAATTGCTGTCTTGTAACAAATTGGCATAAATATTTGTATTTGTTTCTGCTGTATTAATAGTAATTTCGTCATTATTTATCAACCAATTTCCATTTACAGTAACCCATTGTGGATTTTGAGAATTAAATGTTTCATTAATAAAACCATTATTAGGATTGGTTTTCCAAGAATTTCCGTCATAATATTCATATTGATAAAAGGCAAATTTGGGATTCGTTGTATTACCGGAATTATCATTGTCAACATCATTAAAATTAATAAGGAAATCATTATTTTGCCAATTTTTTTCGGTAGATATTGTTGTATTTGGTTTAGTTGTATCGGCACAAGCATTTATTACATTTGCAGTTTCTTGTATTATTTGTGGCAACAGAGCGTATAAAGCATTTCCTGGACAAGTTGTGCCACCAACATTAGAATCTTTGTGCCCGCAAATTCGAGGGAGAGTTACTAAAGCACCGTCGCTTTGTCGGATTATGGAAGCAGAACTTGCGGGGTCGTAATTTTTGTTGTTGAACCACCACGCTAACATTTCTGCACATTTGCTAAGTTGTGGTTGTGTTGGAGCAGTTTCAGGAGAGTCGGAATCTCCCAGAAAATTACAGCCGATAGAATAAGGATTCGAATTTCCTGCATGAGCTCCCTGAACATCATTTGCAGGCATTTGTGGATTATGTCTTCCTTGAAATAAATTACCATATTTATCAAACAAATAATTATATCCAATATCAGACCAACCGTTGCTATTAACGTGATAATTCCAATAACTATAAACAATGGCAGCACCATCTGTATAAGAAGTCGGGCTCGCCCCGTGATGAATAATTGCATGAGTCATGCTCGGTCGATATGTAACAGAATAAGTCGGATTTGAGCAATCTGTATTTGTTCCACACCAAGATGTTCTTGTGATAATTGCAGGAAATTCGGGACAAGATTTCGCATCTAAAAATTCAGGTTTATTGGAATGATTTTTTCCTAAATAACCAGAAATATCCTGTAAAAATAAAAATAAATCAATAATGGGTTCTCCTTCAGGAGGAAAAATATAAAATTCTATAGAATCATGTAAATACTCATCAACGCCGAACAATAAATCGGATTTATAAATATTTTGCGGATTTTGATCCGGATTTAGTAAACAATCATCGCTACTCCACTTAGACCAAGCATTATTTATACTGTGCATACGATAAGAAATGCGAAATTCTCCTGCTTGAAAATTAGATGAAGAAGATTTCCATCCAACGGCAAAGGAAGTTACTTTAATAGGAACACAGATTTTTAAGCCATAAGCATTATTGCTAATATTTATCAAATTATTATCTAATTGAATAAACATAATATCAGAAAAACCATCGCTCTTTTGTTCTAAAATAATATTATTTTGTGCGATGGCAAAATAAGAAAAAAAGACACAAAATATTAATAGTAATTTTTTCATAATCAAATATATTTATACAAAAATATTATTTTTTTTATTAATAAAAATAAAAACACTAGCAAAAAATAACAATTAAAATATTTTTTTTTTAGAAAAAAAAAGGTACATTTGCGATAGTAAAAAAATAATATGAAAAAAATAGCATTAATTTTATTATTCGTTTCGATATCGGTTTTCGGGATATCACAAGATTTATCTTTAAGATTTGGTTTCCATTTTACAGGAACATCATCATGGTTAATGAACAAGCAAGTTTTTGATGATGGAGCAGGACAAGATGTAGTTGCATCTTCGCTTGGTCGTTATTTCGGTCCAACAGTTACATTCAAATTTAAAGATATTTTAGGCGTGGAATTAGGATTGAACTTTAATAAAATAAATCAAAAATACGAAGGAAATATTATATACTTTACATCAGACGAAAATGCTGAAGATAAATTCTATCACTATAATTCTAAGATTTCATATAGATCTGTAGATATTCCTTTATTGTTTCAAGTAGGAAATAAAGTTTATTTTGAAATTGGTCCAATTTTACATATCAGAGGAAAAGTTTCTTACACAAGAACTTTTGATAATTTGGAAACAGTAGGCGCATCAATTGGTTCTTATGATACAGGTCAAGGTTCTACGAATCATGCATTTACAGCTTATGAATGTAAATCTGTTGATGAAATAGAAGTACTGACAAGAGATATGAGCGGTGTAAATTATGAATTATGGAATAAAATTGGCGTTGGCGTTGCAATAGGTGTTGGCGGAAATATTGAACTTCCAAAAAATTTCATAATAAATTTAGGATTCAGAGCAAATTATATTCTTACAGACATGAGAGGTGTTAACGGACTAAATTTTGCACCAATGGATTATTCTAATATTAATGAAGTTAAGAAATTTAAAAATAATCCACTATATGCTGGAATTAGAATCGGTTTAATTTATAATTTGCCATTGTAATAATGACTAAAACAATAATTATTACTGGAGGTGCCGGGTTTATCGGTTCTCATGTTCTACGCTTATTCGTAAATAAATATCCTGAATATAAAATTATCAATTTAGATAAATTAACCTATGCAGGAAATTTAGAAAACATTAAAGATATAGAGAAAAAAGAAAATTATGTCTTTGAAAAAGTCGATATAGCTGACGAAAGCAAAATTTTTGAAATCTTTGATAAATATAAGCCTGACGGCGTAATTCACCTTGCTGCCGAAAGTCATGTTGATAGGAGCATTACAAATCCTAGTGAGTTTGTTGTAACAAATGTAATAGGAACAACAAATTTATTAAATGCCTGTAAAAGAATATGGAAAGATAATTTTGACTCTAAGAGATTTTATCATATTTCTACCGACGAAGTTTATGGAACATTAGGAGAGACTGGCTTTTTTACTGAAACAACTCCTTATTCTCCTCGTTCTCCGTATTCTGCCTCAAAGGCTAGTTCCGATATGCTTGTAAGAGCTTATTTTCATACTTTCGGATTGCCAATAGTAATTTCTAATTGTTCAAATAACTATGGTCCAAATCAATTCCCGGAAAAATTAATACCTCTTATAATTAATAATATCAAAAACAACAAAGTTCTTCCTGTTTATGGTGAAGGAAAAAATGTTAGAGATTGGCTTTATGTGGAAGATCACGCTAATGCCATTGATTTAATATTTCATAAAGGAAGAATTGGTGAGACATATAATATTGGTGGAAACAATGAATGGCAAAATATAAATATCGTAAAAAAGATTTGCCAGATTATGGATATTAAATTGAATAGAGATAAAGGAAGTTCCGAACAATTAATAAGATTTGTAAAAGATAGAGCGGGTCACGATTTACGATACGCTATTGATTCTGCAAAATTACAAAAAGAATTACATTGGACAGCAAAATATGCATTCGAAGAAGGTATAGAAAAAACAATTGAATGGTATTTGGAGAATGAAAAATGGCTTGAAAATATTGTTTCGGGAGAATATGAAAAATATTATGAGGAAATGTATTCAAAATAGCCTTAACGGTGCGGGTGATTTTCTGTCAAGTTACACGAAAAGTTGAAGCGGGCTACAAAGTTTCGCATACCACATGAAATCCTTATTGGCTATACCGTGTGTTGGGTGCTGGTGTTCT
>CAZBPT010000060.1:0-7576 GCA_964493875.1 uncultured Bacteroidales bacterium
AAAAATATCCACAATTTGCAGGAAATAATTACTTTGCCTACGGATTTCAACGTACCGCAAGAAAAAAAATCATTATCAGTACTTCTTTCGGAATGCTCGCAGGTTTTGCTGTATCAGGGACTGCAATAGGAATTAAAAATTTTGTCAACAAACAATAATACTATAAAACAATAAATCTTTTTTTCAATCGTTATTAAAAAATTATAAAATTATTATATGAATATAAAACATTTTTTTTCTGCAATAATCTTATTGCTAATTACCTTCCCCTCTTTTTCTCAAATTAGTTCAGAAGCTCTTGGTAGTAATACAATAACTTCAACTGTTCCATTTTTAATTATTGCTCCCGATTCAAGAAGTGGAGCGTTGGGAGATGCAGGTGTTGCTACAACTCCTGATATTGGTTCACAACATTGGAATCCTTCAAAATATGCTTTTATGGATTATGGGAAAGACGAAGGTTTTGGTTTGGCAATTTCTTATTCACCTTGGTTAAGAAATCTAATCTCAGATATGAATTTGGCATATATTTCTGGTTATGCAAAATTAAACAAAGAAAATGTTTTCAGCGCATCTTTCAGATATTTCGATTTGGGTAGCATTCAGTTAAAAGATGCTACTGGTTATGATATTGGAACTTCAAGTCCTTATGAATTGGCTGTGGATTTTGGTTATGCTCGTCTTCTTGGAGAAAGATGGTCAGGATCTATCGCCTTCCGCTTCATTTACAGTGATTTAGCTTCAGGCAGATCATATGATGGTATTACAATTAAACCAGGTCTTGCTGGTGCCGGTGATGTATCTTTTACTTATTATAATGATGATGTAAGTACTTTTGGAATCCCCTCAACAGTTATTTGGGGTCTTAATATTTCAAATATTGGAAATAAAATTACATATACTAGTAACGATTATCGTGATTTTATTCCAACAAATTTTAGAACGGGTTTTTCTTATACTTTACACATGAATGAGTATAATAAAATTATGCTTACTTATGACCTTAATAAATTATTAATTCCTACACCTGTTGTATATTATGGTGTTGGAGATTGGATTGTTGACGCTAGTACTGGTGATACAATAACACAAGTTAGTGCAGGCGATTATTATATAAAATCACCTGTAGGAGCAAAAGATCCTCGCGATGTTTCTGTTCCTGCAGCAATATTTACTTCTTGGGCAGACGCTCCGGGAGTTGAATTTGAAGGCTCTGCATTTAAAGAAGAACTTGCCGAATTTACACATTCTATCGGTCTAGAATATGCTTATAATGAGATTTTCTTTTTGCGTACAGGTACTTTCTTGGAAAATTCAAAAAAAGGTAATCGTAAATATGTAACCTTTGGTCTCGGTTTGCAATTATCTGCTTTTGGCTTGGACGTTTCCTACCTCCTACCTTTAACACAAAACAATCCTTTGGCTAATACTTTCAGATTTACATTAAAATTTAACTTCAACGATTTGAATAAAAATCGTAAAGGAGATTCAGCACCTTCTACAAAAGTTATCTAATATGGCTTTTAGAATTGGGCTAGGATATGATGTACATAAACTGCAAGAAGGCTTAAAGTTTTATTTAGGAGGAATAGAAATTCCTCATTATAAAGGATCTGTGGCCCATTCCGATGGAGATGTATTAATTCATGCCATCTGTGATGCTTTACTCGGTGCTGCAAATTTACGCGACATTGGTTACCATTTCCCCGATACTGACAATCAATACAAAAATATTGACTCTAAAATATTATTGCATAAAACATACGATTTAGTTAAAGAAAAGGGATTTTGTATAGAAAATATCGACAGCATAATATCTTTGCAAAAACCAAAAATAATGAACTATATTCCAGAAATGCAAAAAACATTGGCAGATATTTTAAAAATTGATATTGAAAATATTTCGATAAAAGCAACAACTACCGAACATCTTGGATTTGAAGGCCGAGAAGAAGGAGTATCTGCTAAGGCAATTGTATTAATTTCAAAAAATAATTAGTTTTTCTTTACTCTCTGAAAATAATGCGGAGAGTCGCCATATTCATTGTATGCGATTTTATCGCCGGCTAATGTAATTCTTGCGGCCAAACAATTTTTGCAATCATCAGCTTCTTCATCAATGCAAGGTTTATTTTGATATAACAAATAATCCTCTCTATATTTTGTTGGGGTTAAATTAGGCATAATGATATTTGCTCCGGCCATTAAAGCTTTTTCTCTTCCATTCTTATCAATTGCCTGCATAGCAGTAGATGCAACCATATTAATATCTTTTTGCATCACTCTCAAAATTGCTATAGTTTTTAATGTCAAATCGAAGCGTTCCTTTAATGGCGGAAGTATGTCCCTATATTGAAATAATGGAGTGTCGGCATGTTCGATATATGGACCTAATCCAATCATATCAATATCATTATCTTTGAAAAACAAAATATCTTCTGCAACATTTTCATAAGTTTGAAAAGGAAGCCCTATCATAACGCCTGTTCCCACTTGATAATCTAATTTCCTCAAAATCTTTAAAGTTTTTAGACGTTCATCATAGCTATGTACGCTATCATTTGGATGAATTTTAGCATATAAATCACGATTTGAGCTTTCAATTCTTAGTAAATAACGTCTTGCTCCAGCTTCTTTCCATTCTAATAAAACCTCTTCGGTTTGTTCTCCTAACGAAAGTGTTATTCCTAAACGATTATCTGTTGCCTTATTTATTTTATTTAGCAATGAAGTTATTTTATCGCAAAATGCTTTGGAGTTTAGTTCCCCGCCTTGAATCGCAATAGAACCAAAACCTTCTTTATATGCATACCTAGCTGCTTCGAGAACCTCATCATCAGTTAAAGTATATCTGCATACATTTTCATTTTCTCTTCTGATGCCGCAGTAAAAACAATTTTTCCTACATATATTTGAGTATTCAATTAGGCCTCTAAAATATACTAGATTCTTAATATATTTAGTCTTAATTTCAGTAGCAGCTTGAAATAAAAAATTTTTATTTTCTTCTTCAAAACATAAAATCTGTTCTATAACTGCCTTAGAGGGATTATTTTGCAATATCTCTATTATATCTTTAGGTGAATTAATATTCATAAAATTATTTTTTTAGCTTTTCTATTATTTTTGTTGTTGAATAACCTTCGACCAAATCAATTGTCTCAACTTTTCCGTGATTCTTAATAACGAAATCGGCACCAACAATATTATCTATTGTATAGTCGCCACCTTTAATTAAAACATCAGGACAAATTAATTCGATGATATTTTGAGGAGTATCCTCTTCAAAAGCACAAACATAGTCAACAAATAATAGAGAAGCAAGAGAAAAAGCCCTAGAAATTTCGTTGTTAATTGGACGAGATTCTCCTTTTAATCGCTTAACAGAGTCATCGCTATTAATAGCAACAATTAAAATATCTCCTTTTGATTTTGCTTTTGCCAAATAAGTTAAATGCCCAACATGCAAAATATCGAAGCAACCATTTGTGAAAACAATCTTTTTGGACTCATTTTTTAAAGAAGAAATTAATTTTGATAAATTTTCTCTTCTAATAATTTTGTTTTCTATCAGGGGTAAGAATTCCATTAAATTATTTTATTGGAATTTGTGGAAGGAAAAACTATAGAAGGAGAAAAGCTTTTAGCTTCTTCAAAATCCATTGATGCGTAAGAAATAATAGTAACAATATCACCAACTTGTACTTTACGAGCTGCGGGACCATTTAAACAAATAACTCCTGAATCGGCTTTACCTTTAATTACATAGGTTTCTAAGCGTTCACCGTTATTTAGATTTACTATTTGAACTTTTTCATTTTGAATGATATTAGCTGCACGCATCAAAGTTTCATCGATAGTTATACTCCCCACATATTGAAGATTTGCTTCAGTCACAGTAACTTTATGAATTTTTGATTTTACTACTTCAATATTCATGCTTTGAAAAAATTTCGTAAAATTAATTGATTTTTTTATATTTTCCAAAGATTTTTTCTGAATAAAATTTAATTAATTGAATATAAAACTTTATTTTTGCAAAAAATTATATGTTTAAAATTGGAGAAATAGAATTTAACGACAGAGCAATTTTTTTAGCACCAATGGAAGATATTACAGACCCATCGTTTAGATATATGTGTAAAAAGTTTGGTGCCGATATGATGTACACGGAATTTATCTCATCTGATGGACTTATAAGAGATGCCAAGAAATCTGTTCAAAAATTAAACGTATATGAACACGAACACCCTGTCGGAATCCAAATTTATGGACATATTCCTGATGCTATGGAGCTTGCTGCAAAAATTGTTAATAATTCTCATGCCGATATTTTAGATATTAATTATGGCTGCCCAGTGAAAAAAATTGCAGGACGTGGTGCAGGTGCCGGGATGATGCAAAATTTACCTTTGATGGAAGAAATTACTAAACGAATAGTAAATCTATCAAAATTGCCCGTTACAGCTAAAACGCGTTTAGGTTGGGATCACGACAACTTGAACGTAGAAGAAATAGCATTGTTACTTCAAGATTGTGGAATAAAAGCACTTTGCATTCACGGACGAACCAGAAGTCAATTATATAAAGGAACTGCTGATTGGAGCTTAATATCAAAAATAAAAAATAATCCACAGATAAATATTCCTATCATTGGAAACGGAGATGTTAGTTCCGGAAAAATTGCTTACGAAAATTTCGAGAAATACGGAGTAGATGCTATCATGGTTGGTAGAGCTGCTATTGGCAGACCTTGGATTTTTCAAGAAATAAAACATTACTTAAAAACAAAAACAGAATTAGAAAGTCCAAGTGTTTTACAACGCGTAGAATATGCAAGAGAGCATCTACAAAAATCAATAGAATATAAAGAAGGAATGAGAGCTATTTATGAAATGAGAAGACATTTTAATTTATATTTTAAATCTATTCCAAATTTCAAAGAAACAAGACTAAAATTACTAACAGCACAAACTCACGAAGAAATCAGCAAAATATTGGATTATATAGCTGAAAATTTTGCCAATGTTGAAATAATACAACAATAATTGCTTTTATTATTATTCATATTTCAGATTCACAGCAATATTTTTGAATCTTCTATTATTGTTTTTTTTAGATAAAATTTTCTGTATCTCGAAAAACTATCAGCAGATTTTTCTACTTTTATGTTTTTTGTGTGATATATTGATATTAAAACTATTTCTTCCAAAAACTCTTAGTAAATAGTACTAAAACAGTAAATATTTCTAATCTTCCAACAATCATTAAAAAAGATAAGAACAATTTACCAAAAGAATTTACTTCAGAATAATTTGAACTATGGCCAATATCCCCGATAGAAATTCCAACATTTGCCAATGATGACACAGTAGCTCCAAATGCCGTTATAGGATCTAATTCAGGTTTTGTTAAATCCATAACAATTGTACCAAGAACAACAATAAAAACGTATATTACAAAGAAAATCAATATATTATTATTTGTTTGAGTATTAATCGCTATTTTATTGTATCTTATAGGAATAATTGCATGCGGGTGTATTATTCGCTTAAATTCGTTCAAAACGTTTTTCAATAAAATATGAAGTCTTATCATTTTTAACCCACCAGAAGTAGAATACGAAGAACCACCAACCAACATAAGGAAAAACAACAAAATCCAAATTCCACCTGGATGCCATAAAAGATAATTAGATGTAGAAAATCCTGTTGTTGTTACAATTGATATTACATGAAATAGAGAATCCCTAAAAGATTCTTCTACTTGGAAGTCATTATAAATCATTAAAATTAAAGCTAAAATTATTGAGACTCCAAATAAGAAACTCAAATAAAATTTAAACTCTGTATTTTTAAAAGCACGCGTAAATTTTAAAGTTACCAAAAAGTATAGAACGCTAAAATTTACACCTGAAATAATCATGAAAAAAATTATCACATATTCAATATATGGAGAATGATAAGCAGCAATACTGGCATCATGAGTAGAAAAACCTCCTGACGACATAGTAGTAAAAGAGTGACAAACAGCATCAAAAAGAGACATCCCTCCTAACCATAACAAAATTACTTCCAATGCTGTAAAAGATAAATAGATAATAATAATTCGCATTGCAGTATTTTGATTACGAGGATGAATTTTATTTTGAGACAGCCAAGTAGATTCTGCAGAGTATAACTTGGTTTCACCGGTTTTGATAATACTTATAAAAGCCATTGAGAAGACAATAAATCCCAAACCTCCAATAAATTGAGTTAGACTTCTCCAAAACAACAAGCCATGTGGCATCGATTCCAAGTTTGATAATACTGAAGACCCAGTAGTCGTAAAACCGGAAACACTTTCAAAAAATGCGTCAGGAAAAGAAGCAAATTTCCAGAAGAAAAAATAAGGCAGTGCGCCAAATAAAGACATTAAGAACCATGCAGAGGATACAATAATGTAAGACTCTCTGCGTTCAACTTTTTTATCGGCTTTACGAAATGCAATCCATAATACAAATCCAACGAAAAAGGTAATAAATGAAGAAATTGCCAATGAAAATATATCGTTTCCAGAATAAGCCAAAGCAACCACAGTTGACAAAAGCATAAAAACACTTTCGACCAACAGCAAAATCCCCAAAATCAACAATATAATTTTATACTTTATCATTTTGGGTGCAAAGATAAAAAAAAATTCAGAATAATTTTTTTTTTATGAAAAAAAATTTTAACTTTGCACATCTAAAAAAACAAACGGGGTGTAGCGCAGTCCGGTTAGCGCACCTGCTTTGGGAGCAGGGGGTCGCAGGTTCGAATCCTGCCACCCCGAAAAAAAAAGAGTTTTGAAAATCAAAACTCTTTTTTTATTTTCTAATTAGAGAGTGAAGAGATATTTATAATACAATTAGAAACTTAATTTATTATTAAATTAATATATACCTTTTCCTCCACAAGAAGGGCAGGTTTTACAGCCATGACAATGACCTGCATGCATCATTTTTCCACACTTTGAACACCATTTTGGAACGGTATTTCCATAAGTAGTTACATCCGTATCGATTCGACCGGTACCATTACACAAACCACAAGTCCGCGTTGGTAACAGAGGGGGATGAATAATAATTATTATAAGAAGGTTGGGAAGCTTGTGAAGGCATAAAATCAGGAACATATACAGGTGTAACAGTAACTGGTTTTAAAGAAGAAATATCATTGCTATTTTTTAGGGAAGATAATATTGGGGTATCGGATTTATACCCAACATAAACATTTCCATTACTTTCATTACCAATTATATAATTTATTTTCATTTTATCAGAAGAAACAATGATTGTTCTACCTGCATTTTCGCCAACCAGTTGACTATTTATTCCATAAAAAGAAATGAAAGGATAATAGTAACCATAATTTGCATCATCTTTCGAATATTGATTATAATCATTTTGATTTTCAACAATTAACAGAATAATAAGTTACAAATTTTTCAGATTCATAATACTTGCTAATCTGTTTAGTATCTTCAATTGATAAAATTAATCAGAACAGAAAAATACTAAGAATAAATTTTAAAATACAAAGAATGGATAAAT
>CAZBPT010000061.1:0-7571 GCA_964493875.1 uncultured Bacteroidales bacterium
CCGGAAGAGTGGGTGCGTCAAAATCTGATAAAATTTTTAATTGAGAATTTATCATTCCCAAAATCTCTTATCGCTGTTGAAAAATCTATTTTGATTGCAGGAAAAAATCTACGTTTTGATCTGCTTGTTTATGATAAAGAGTTCAAACCTCTTGTGTTAATTGAGTGTAAAGCTCCTACGGTTAATCTGAATCAGTCGGTTTTTAATCAAATTTGGAGTTATAATTATAAAGTTGATGCACCATATTTTATAGTAAGCAATGGTGTTGCTTTTGTTATGGGGACATATAAAAATGGCGATGTTGTTTTTTTTCAAGAAACAAAGTGTTTTGATGAATTATAAATTCTGTTGTCGCTATCCAGTAAGTATTTTATATTTTAATCTTACTTTTCTTTTGTCTTGATACAAAAGAAAAGTAACAAAAGAAAAAATCAAGACTGTGAAAATTTTACTACTCCATTCGAGAAAATACTAGCAATAATCTCCACAAAAAAAGGGCGACCGTAAATGCCAGAACTGTTGTCGCCTGGGTTTTTGTGTCGATAGATTTTCTCTCACTGCGTTTAACGTAAAATTTTCAAGGTCTTTACTGTACTCAAAGATAGCTTAAGTATAGCAGTTGCTTTAAAATAGAATTATTTTTAATTAAAGTAGTACTCCCGTGTTAATCTTATTTAGACAATTCAAAAGAATTCAGAATTCCAAAACATAATTCTTGTTTATCTTTCCACAGATGAACTGGCACAGATAATATTATTTCATACACATTATTATCATCTAAAACCGTTGTACGAACAATATGAGTAGGCATGTATGAAGAATCTTCCAAAAAAAATTCGTGCAAATGATTATCAGTCAAATATGCAGGGTCTCCGATTTTCTCACCATCATCAACTATTTTATATTGATATATTATTGCCGGCAATCCGTTAATTGTATCCGGTGAAAAATCGATTTTACTATATTTAATAGCTTCCTCCTCGATGCCTTTAATATTTCGTTGGGGAATAGAGGAAGTATCTTCGTCCGAAGATTTATTAAACTCTGTTTTTGAAATACTTAGAATAACACTATCGCCGCGGAAGACACAAATTCTACTCTTAACTAGAATATCATTATTATCTTCGTCATATTTGTCGGAAGAAGCTGTAGCAAGACTGTCAGCAATAAAATCATCAGGAATAATAATAGAAAAAGAACTGTCAGACGCAAAAAATTTCATTTCTGTTTGACTTTGGGGCACAGCTATTGTCGGCCATTTCATATTATTAAGAATCTTTTCCGAATAAATTCCCCAAGCCGTTACACCAACAACTAATATTGCGAGCAATGAAAATCGGATTATTATTCTAGTTCTTTTCTTCATATTTTCAAACCGATTATATTTTCAAAAAAGATATGTTAAAAAGTATATAAAAACCGGAAAAAGAAATTATTCAAATTTTAAATGTTTTACAGAAGAGCCGTTCCTTCTAATAATATTTAGGGCGTCAATTCCAATTTTAATTTGTTCCGCAATAAAATTGCTAGTAATTTTTTTATCGCTTGCTTCGGTTTTTACGCCTGTTTCAAGCATTGGTTGATCGCTAACGAGCAACAAAGCGCCTGAAGGAATTTTATTTGCAAAGGCAACGCTAAAAACTGTAGCAGTTTCCATGTCAATAGCCATTGCGTGAGTTTCAATTAATTTTTGTTTAAATACTTCATCGTATTCCCATACTCTTCTATTAGTAGTATACACGGTGCCTGTCCAATAATAGCAATTGTTATCACGAATAGAAGTAGATACAGCTCGTTGTAACATAAAAGCTGGCAAAGCGGGAACTTGTGGTAATAGATAATCGTTAGAAGTACCTTCGCTTCTGATAGCAGCAATAGGTAAAATAAAATCGCCTAGGGGAATTTTATCTCCTTTAAGACTACCGCATTTTCCTAGAAAAAGAACTGCATTTGGAGAAGTTGCCGAAAGTAAATCAATAATTGTTGCAGCATTGGGACTTCCCATACCGAAATTAATTATTGTGATGCCTGGGTCATCTTTTGTTCTTTTATAAGTAACATTTGGCATATATCTGTCATTTCCTGCAACCAGACATTCAAAATTATTGACTGGGTCATTTTTTAATATTGAATCTTCTTCTGCAATCTTCGGAGCGAGTTCACTAAAAACAGTTAAATAATTTGAAAAATTTGTCAAAATGATATATTTTCCAAATTTTTCAATTTCTAATCCGCAATATCTATAAAGCCAATCTTTGGCAATTGCTTGTTTTGTAATTTTTGTTGATAAAACATCCATAATTATTACAAATTTAATAAATAAATTAAATAAAGTCTACAAAAGTTTAAAAAAGTTAAAAAAAACACAATTTTTTTTTTTTTTCTTTTGAAATTATAAAATAATAATTTATATTTGTAAATAAAAAAAGCATAAACATTAAAAATATGAATGCGAGCAAAAAATTAACACTATTGACAATTGGGGTAATATTAATCCTTCCATTGATAAATGTAAGTTGTAGAGTAGGCGAGGACGACCCATTTTTATCTTTCCGTTCTAGAAAGGCAAGAGTGGCAGGAACTTGGAAAATAAATGATATTAAAGAATATTTAAGAACTGATCCAGGTGATGGTGGTGACATTTTACTTACTACAACAACATCAGATACAAAATCATGGAAACAAAAAATTCAAATAGAAGGTACTGACAGTGTCGTTAACCATGTAGGAACTGTAGAATATGACAATAACTACATTAAGTTTGATAAATATGGTAATTTTGAAAAAGTATTTAATTATCGTTATATTGATGAAATTACAGTAGGTGATGACGAAGGTACAATTAGTAAAAGACATATTTGTCAAGAAAAAATTAGAGGTACATGGAATTTTCTTGGAGCAGTTGAAGACGATTTCCAAAATAAAGAAAGAATTATTTTAAATTGGGAGGTTCGTGAATTTAAAGAAAAAATCGATACTATGTATCTTGGACAAGATGAAGAAGAAGGAGCAACTCCAGTTTGGGCAACTAGTTCTGATGAAGCTGAAACTCGTTCTTATAAAAACGGAGAATACAGTGAAGTTTTCTCTATATCTATGTTGAAAAATAAAGAAATGCATATTGGCCAATCAATTTATAATAATATCGTTTATACTATTATTACTCCTTTCGGTGCAGAAAGACATACTGCAAGAGAAGAAGGCTATTGCAACATTGTTCTAAAGCAAGAATAATAAATAAATAACTTATTTATAATATAAGATTAATAAAAATAACTTTTTATTAATCTTTTTTGTTTATATAATGAATATAAAAAAATGGATAATAGCAACAAGACCTTGGTCTTTTAGTGCATCTGTAATACCTTGCCTCCTTTCAATTTCATATATATTTTACATTGATAATATTGATTTACACTGTGAAATAAATTGGATATTCGGAATTATTGCTTTGATTGGCGTAACTCTTTTTCAAGCTGCAGGAAATTTATTTAACGACTACTATGATTATTTAAAAAAAGTTGACAGGGAAGACAGTAATTTGGTAAGTAGAAGTCTTGTTGATAAAATATTTACTCCAAAACAAGTTTTCATATTTGCTTCAATACTGCTAATAATTGCAATTACATTAGGAATTGTTCTATATCTTCTAACATCATGGGAATTGCTTATAATTGGCTTATTAGGAGTTCTTTCTACAGCATTTTACAATAAATTCAAATATATTGCTTTAGGCGATTTATGTATATTTATTTGCTTTGGGATTCTAATTGGCTTAGGAACTGCTTTTGTTCTCTGCGGGATAATTTATTGGAAAATATTATTGATAAATATTCCATTGGCACTTTTAATTGTTGGAATACTACATGCCAATAATACAAGAGATATAATTAATGACAAGCAGGCAAAAATTAAAACAATGGCGATATTACTAAGAATGCGATTATCAAAAATTTATTTTTATTTATTGATAGGAATATCGTATTTTTTAGTAGCTCTGTATTCTGTAATAGGATTACTCCCTTATTTTTCTTTAATATCTTTTATCTCTTTGCCAATTGCATATTCGGCAATTAAAAAAATGCAGAATACCAATTTAGATAATTTAAAAGATATTCTGCATTTATCTGAAACAATGGCTAAGTTAGTTCTAATTTTTGGGATATTGCTTTGTGTAGGAAATGTATTAGGGAAAATAGTTTAATGAAAAATTTTCGATTTACATAATCCTATTTTATTAAAAAAATACATCATCGTAGTTTTAATAACACCAAAGCCATATTTTACACTCCTTTTAAAATTTATAGACGAAGCCTCTTTAAAATATTTTGTAGGACAAGTGATTTCAGCAATTTCAAAATTTGCATAAAATATTTGAGCTATCATTTGATTATCAAAAACAAAATCGTCAGAATTAATATTATAGTTAATAGATTTCAAAACAATTGAAGAAAATGCTCTATAACCTGTATGATATTCGGAAAGTTTTTGATTCATAAAGAGATTTTGGAAAAAAGTCAGAGCACGATTGAAAATATACTTATATAGTGGCATACCGCCTTTTCTTGCACCTCCTCCTAATATCCTGCTTGCAAGAACAACCGAATAAACGTCATTGGCAATAAGATAGCACATCGATTGAATTAATTTTGGTGTATATTGATAATCTGGATGTAACATTATTACAATATCTGCATTAATTTCCAATGCTTTATTGTAACAAGATTTTTGGTTTCCTCCGTACCCTTTATTGAATTCATGTTCAATTACGTGATTTATTCCGAGTTCTTTTGCTTTAGATATTGTATTGTCATTACTTTTATCATCAACCAAAATAACTTCGTCAACGATTTCAAATGGAATTTCGTTGTATGTCTGCTCTAATGTTTTTTCTGCATTATAAGCAGGCATCACAACAACTATTTTCTTATCGTTAATCATTTTGCTGGTAGAAGGATAGTTAATAATTATCTTTTAATGATAACTTGTTTGTTTACGAATTTATCATTAGAATAAATTCTAACATTATACAAGCCGTCAGAAAGATTAGATAAATTTATGCTGTTTGAGAAATGTTTTTCAGATAAAACAATTCTTCCCATAGCATCATAAATATCTACATTTTGAATATCATCACCTTTTATTGTAATAATTCCATTTGAAGGATTTGGATAAATTATAATATCACTTATGTTATTTCCTTCAATATCAGTTATTAGAGAAAATTCAACTTCTATAGTATTGTCAGAATTAACATTTTGGAAAGTATAAGATTGAACAGGGGAAATTGAAGTAGAATTTACATAAAGAGCAGAAATATAAAAACCTTCGTTAGGAACAATTTCATAAGTTTGATCGCTTCCACAAGCTACAACTGTTGTTCCAAAAGGAGTTATTGTTCCATTGCCATCAGTAGAAGAAACAATATTATAATCTATTTCAGCAAAAACTGCATCAATAGTGATATCAGAATTCACACTTTGAACAACATAAGTATTGTTTGAGAATTGTACAGGATTGCCATTAATAAGAACTGACTGTAATTCATAACAACCATCCGGAACAAAAGAAACAGTTAAATTTGAATTACAATTAACAGTATTATTTGCAACAATATAACCACCAACAGTATTGTTTACAGTAACATCATAAACTATGTTTGCAAAACTTGCAGAAATAGTATGATCAGCAGTTACGTTTGTAAATGTATAACTTGTAATAGCGCCCATATCTGTGCCATCAACTGTGACATTTGTAATTTCATAGCAAGAATTAGGAGTGATAGTATAAGTTAAATCGTTTCCTTCTTCAACATATGAAGTTCCACTTGGAGATATTGTTCCGTTACCGCTAGTAGTTGCAGTGATATTATGTCCGGTTTCAGAAGCAATAATAATATTATAATCTTCAACTTCTCCGTAATCTGAATTTCCACAAGGAGTATCATTTGTAGTGTAATATGTTCCATTATATTGTAAACGGATTCTCATTCTCGTTGTTCCTGTAGTTGCTGTAGTTGGAATAGTAATATTTCCACTGTATGTTTTATTTACAGTTGTTCCTGAAGATTGACCAGTCGTATTTTGTGTAAATGCAAGTTCTGTTGATGCCAGATTATCAAAAGTGCCATCAATGTTATAATCAATCCAAACATAAACACGATCTTGAGAATAATTTGTTGGTACATTTATAGATATTGGATATGTATTTCCTTTTAGTACAGTAGTTGATATAGATGTAAAATCGCCATATCCACCTGTAGAATATCCAGCAGAAACATTATTTATTGTATTAAAACTAACTGTTCCAATATACTCATCTTCATCGTTTGAACCTGCATCACAATAGTCGGGTGGAGTTACATTTATATATTTTGTTTCTGTATTTGATCCATATTGGTTTGAAGCAATAAGAGTAACTGCATAGGTACCAACTGTAGAATAAGTAATTCCACTAGGATTTTGTTGAGACGATGATGCTGGAGTTCCTCCATCGAAAGTCCATGACCAAGATGTTGGATTATTAATTGATAAATCTGTAAAATCAATAGTACTACCAACAATAATAGTTGTAGCAGACATGCTAAAATCTGCTGTTGGAGGATTAGTATTAGGATTTACAGTAATATAATCTACTCGTGTTTTTGTATCATTTCCAAGAGTATTTGTAACTGTTAAACTTACTGTATATGTTCCAGCTGTAGTATATGTAATTACTGGATTTACTGCAGTAGATGTTTGTCCATCACCGAATGTCCAGCTATTAGTTGCTGCATATAATGAATTGTTAGTAAAACTAACGCTTTCACCTTCAAGAATTGTAGTAGGAGCTCCGGTAAAATCTGCAGTTGGAGGATTAGGAGTGATTATATCAATTGTTTCATAAATTGTAGTTGTATTAAAAGCCGTAACAACAAGAAGAGCTTGTCCTGCAGACAAAGTATGCTGAATAGAAACTTGTCCTGATGCATTCGTAATACCAGAGAAATAATTACCATTTTGAGAAATACAAACCATTGCATTTTCAACAGGAGTTGTTCCTATAGTTATAGTAGTACTAAAATCAATACCTGCCATGATTGACGTTTGAGAGCTTGTAATTGTTTCGGGTTGTTTTGTTCTTAATTGTAAAGAAGCATCACCAAATGTCGTCCAAGTTTTAGTTGTTTCAAGATCTTCGGAAGCGTTGCTTTCAGTTAAACCGAGATTAAAGGCATTAACAAGAATACTTCCCCAGAATGTTCTTTGTTCGTTAGAAGTTAAACCATTTTGACCTGAATATTGAGAATAGTCAAACCCGCCGGTTAATATATCGTAAAAATAATCCTGAATACGTTGTGGCGGAGTCCAAGGTTGATTTATTGTTGACATAGCAGTTACAACAGCACCACCATTTTGTTTTTTCAGCCAAGCTTCTCCAAAGCAATCTGAAGTATTATGGAAAGCACCATTAACGCACGCCACCGACATTATGAAAGGTAATTTATCACCATTTGTCAAATTAGAAATGTTACTGTTACTAAATCCGGTTGTAACAAAATATGTATCAGCACCGTGACCGCAATATGCTAT
>CAZBPT010000062.1:0-7265 GCA_964493875.1 uncultured Bacteroidales bacterium
AAAAAGCAAAAAGCTCTTTTGTTAAATCCAGAATGGGGTAGAAGCAATATGATTTATGAAAATCTATATTCGTAAAAAGTTCATGCTTTGTTCTAAAAATATCTATTAAAATAAAAAAACCTCCAATAACGATAAACCCTTTAATAAAGCCGAATACAAATCCTAATATTTTATTCAACCAATTTATCTTGATTATCTTGGCAACTCCAGTTAATAGTTTTGCAACAAAGAAAATAAGAATTACAATTGCAATAAATGTAATAACGTATGATATTGTTGGAATAAATTCTGACCCGGGAAACTCTTTGCCTTCTAAACAATTTCTAATGAGATATGTAAAACGTGAAGTAAGAAAAAAACCGGCAATTAAGGCAACAAGACTGCCAATTTCTACAATCAATCCGTTTTTTAGTCCTTTTATTGCGAAAAAGATTAATATTATTAATATTATTATGTCAAAAATAATCATATCCTATAAAAAATAAAGGAGATAAGATTACAAAACCTTATCTCCTGAAATATTATTATTTTAGATAACTGTCAAGCCATTTTTTAAATTCTCGTTGCCAAAGAATAGAATTTTGTGGTTTTAGTACAAAGTGTGTTTCTTCGGGGAATATTAATAATTTAGCTTCAACATTGTTGAGACGTGCAGCATTAAATGCTTGAATACTTTCTGTATAAGGAATTCTAAAATCTTTTCCTCCGCTAATGATTAATATTGGAGTGTTCCAATTTTGTACAAAATGATGAGGAGAATTTTCAAAAGATTTTTGTGCAATTGCATTTTCTTTTTCCCAATAAGCACCTCCAAGGTCGTGGTTTACAAAAAACATTTCTTCTGTACCTGCATATTGAGATTCTAAATTAAACATTCCGCAATGAGCAATAAAAGCTTTGAATAATTTATTTTCATTATGACCTGCTAACCAAAAAACAGAGAAACCACCATAACTTGCACCAACCGCACCAATTTTGTCTGGATTTATGTATGATTCTTTTTTCACTGCTTCAACTGCAGAAATATAGTCTTTCATATTTTGTCCACCATAGTCGCCAGAAATTTGTTCGTTCCATTTTGTTCCAAATCCAGGAACGCCACGTCTGTTAGGTGCAATCACTACGTATCCATTTGCTGCCATCAATTGGAAGTTCCAACGGTAAGAGAAGAATTGTGAAACCTGACTTTGAGGTCCGCCTTGGCAGAATAAAATTGCCGGATATGTTTTTGTGGAATCAAAATTTGGAGGTAATACTACCCAAGTAAGCATTTGTTGGTTGTCGGTAGTTGTTACCCATTTTTCGAGAACTTCACTACTTGCTATGTTTTCATAAATTTCTTTGTTTGTGAAAGTAAGTTGAGAAACTTTATCATTATTTTCAATTCTGTAAAGTTCATTTGCTTCTTTCATAGACATTCTGCTTGCCACTAAGGAATTTTTTCCTGCATTTTGAATTGCAGTATAATCATAGTTACCTGTGGTTATTTGTTGAATTTCTTCTGTTTCGCAGTTTATAGAGAAAATTTGTGTTGTTCCGTTTGTTTCACTAAGGAAGTAGATAATATTGTTGTCGCTTTCAGACCAAACAGGGGTGTTAGCGTTGAAATCAAAAGATTTAGTTATTTCTTTTTTTTCTTTTGATGCCAAGTCCAGAACAAATAATCTGTTTTTGTCAGATTCGTAACCGTTTGTGGCCATACTTGTCCATGCGATTTTTTTACCGTCAGGAGAGAAACAAGGATATTTATCGTATCCGGGAAGTTCTTCGCAGATATTTTCTGTATTTTTTGTTTCGATATTATAAAGGTAAATATCTGTATTTGTACTTAATGCGTATTCTTTTCCTGATAATTTTTTACATGTATAAGCAATATATTTACTATCAGCGCTCCAAGAAATTTCGGCAGCGTCAAAATATGGACTTGTAGGTGAGTCAAATCTTTCGTTTTGCATTATGTCGATAGATTGTGTTTGAGGGATTTTATCGCCTTTGAAATCTGCAACGAAAATATGAGAATAAAAAACATCACTCCAATCATTCCAATGACGATACATCAAATCTTCTGCTATGATTACATTGGTATTTGGGAGATCAGAATAAATTTCTTGTGGGGTTAAGTCTAATTTTACATCACAAATTAGATAGATATTTTCTTTATTTGGAGAAAATTCAAAAGCATTGATACTTTCATTGTGGTTTGAGATTAATTTTTCTTCTTTATTATCAATAGAAAGTTTCCATATTTCGTTTTTGTAATTATTTTCTGGATTTGGTTTTAAATATGCGATTGTGTTGTCATTTATCCAACGAGGATTATAACAAGAAATATCACTTTCGGTTATTTGTTTTGCTTCTGCACTTCCATCTGATTTGATAAGATATAGTTGAGTGTTCGAGCTGTTTGCTTCAACGTCATAATAAGTTATAGTATAAACAATATTTTCTTTGTTTGGACTGATTTGATATTCACCAACTCTGCCAAATTTCCATAAAATTTCTGGAGTTAATATACCATTTTCTTTTTCTTCTTTTGTAAGACTAGGTTTTTCAAATTTCATTTCATCTTTTATTTTTTTGCTGTCATTGTTGTTGCAAGAAGCAAAAAATAAGATTGCAGCGATAAAAATTAATAACTTTTTCATATTCTTTTTTTAATGACTTTTTTCTAATACTTCGTTTAATCCTTCCACAGCGAGGTCGTAGTTTGGCAATATTTTTAAACATTGGCGGTAGTTAGTTTCCGCATTTTTATATTGTTTTAATTTCTCATAACAATATCCTCTGTTGTACCAAGCTGTATGGTCGAGAGAATCAATTTCTATGGTTTTTGTAAATTCGTTTATTGCAGCTTTATAATCTTTTTTATAATTGATAAGAATAATTCCAAGATTTTCGTGAGCGTCTTTTGCATCTTTACTATTGTTTATCACATAATTATATTCATCAATAGCTTTGTCGTATAGTTTAAATTGTTGAAAAATAAGGCCAGCATTATAGCGAAGATCTAAATTTTTCGGAAAAAGTTGGATAGAACTTTCATAGTAATCAATAGCTTTTTTGTCGTTATTTCCGGCATAAATTAATGCTATTCTGTCGTATGCTTCCCATTTTTCAGAATCATATTCTATAGATAATTTTAAGCATTCAATAGCTTTATCATAAAGTTCTGTTTCATCAAATATTAATCCTTTTAAAAAATAACTGTCAGCATTTTGCAATTTTCTTGTTTCAATTTCTTCTAACTCGGTAATTGCAGATGCATAATCTTGTTTATAATAGTAAATATTTGCTAATTTTAGTCTGGCTTCTCCATTTTGAGGATTTATTTTTATACAGAACAGAAGTGATTCAATTGCATCGTTAACATCGACATTTATTAATTGATATTCTGCAATTTTGATATAATATTTTTCATTTAAAGAATCTAATCTTAAAGCTATTTTCATATCATTAATAGCTTCTTTAATGTTATCTTCTTCAAAATATAATTCTGCTCGATGAGAAAATAATTTAGAATCTTTTGGAGTTTTTCTTATTTGTTGTGATAATGACTCTATTGAAATAACAGTATCTGAATTTTTATCAGAATTGTTGCCCTCTTTTATGTTACAAGAACAAATAACCAGAGATAGTATAATGATTGTGAAAAGAACTTTTTTTTTCATTTTTTTATCTTAATGCAAATATTAATATTTATTATTAATTATTCAATAAATTCACCTGCACCTTGTCTTATGATTATAGGTTCTTTGTCGGTATAGTCGATAATGGTAGAAGGTATTAATCCTCCGTATCCGCCATCAATTACAATATCCACAATATTTTTATAATCTTCGAATATAAGTTCAGGATCGGTATTGTATTCTAATATTTCATCGTTTGATTTCAGAGATGTTGTAAGAACAGGATTCCCTAGTTCTTTTACAATTTCCCTTATTATGTTGTTATCTGGGATTCTTATTCCGACAGTTTTTTTGTTAGATTTCATTATTTTTGGAACATTGTTGTTTGCTTCCAAAATAAAAGTAAAAGGTCCCGGTAGCAATTTTTTCATTGTTTTAAACACTCTGTTGTCGATAGGTCTTACGAAATCCGACATGTGGCTCATGTCATAACAGATAAATGAGAAATTTGCTTTTTCTAGTTTTTGCCCTTTAATTTGAGCAATTTTTTCGATGGCTTTTGGCTTAGTGATGTCACACCCGATTCCGTACACCGTGTCGGTGGGATATATAATAACCCCTCCATCTCTAAGTGTTTTCACTACTTGAAGAATCTGTCTTTCTGAAGGATTATCTGGGTGTATTTTTAATAATATTGACATTATTTATTTAATTTGTTATAATCTTTCAGGAATGTGTCTAAACCGCTATCGGTGAGAGGGTGTTTCAGCAAACCTAAAATTGCAGAAAGTGGGCATGTTGCAACGTCTGCACCGGCTTCCATACTTTGGATTATGTGCATTGTATGACGAATAGATGCTGCAAGTATTTGAGTTTTATATCCGTAGAAGCTATAAACTTCATAAATTTTGCGTAATAAATCTATTCCGTCAGAACTGATATCGTCAAGTCTTCCTACAAAAGGAGAAACGTATGTAGCACCTGCTTTTGCTGCTAATAATGCTTGACCAACGCTAAAAACTAATGTACAGTTTGTAGGAATGTTTTTTGATGAAAAATATTTTATTGCTTTTATTCCATCTTTGATAATTGGAACTTTAACAACAATTTTTTGGGGATTAAGTGCATATAATTCTTCTCCTTCTTTAATCATTTCTTCGAAATCGGTGCTGATAACTTCTGCGCTTACCGGTCCATCAACAATATTGCAAATATTTACATAGTGCTGTAAAATATTTTCTTTGCCTGCAATACCTTCTTTTGCCATTAAAGACGGATTTGTTGTTACTCCATCTAATATACCTAAACTTTGAGCTTCTTTAATTTGTTCTAAATTTGCTGTGTCAATAAAAAATTTCATATATAGATTATTTTACACAAAAATAATCTTTTTTAATTTGATAAACAATTTTTTCTTATCTTTGTTAAACAATTATTTAAAAAGAAATGAAAAAGAAATGTCCGGAATGCGGGAAAGAATTTATTTGTAATCATTCGACAAGTTGTTGGTGTAATTCAGAAAAAATTTCTGCAAAAACACTAAAATTATTAAAAGAAAAATACAGTGATTGTTTGTGCAAAGAATGTTTAGAAAAAATTATTAAATCAAATACCATCTAAAAAAATTTGTCGCAAAAAGCTACTTAACAAAAACAGTAGTCGGCGTTAACTTATATCTTAAATAACCTCAGATAGCATAAGATTATTTCTGTGAAAAGATTTTTTTATTGATGTCCGATAAAAAATAAAAAGTCAAAATAAACATTGCTAAGCATCTAATTTTCTGTATTAGTATTTCTGCTTTGTGATTCCAAGCCTCCCTAATCAAAAAGAGTGGGTTGTCGGGGGGACTCAGATTTAGATTTGAGGGTAGTATCTTGCATTGCCTTCGTCATTGCGAGGGCTTTGCCCGAAGCAATCCAGAAATCTTTTTACATTGTCTTTCTGGATTGCTTCGGGTTTCACCCTCGCAATGACGAAGGCAATGATACTGTCACAAAATGTGTGTAAATTCCAAATTTTTTATTTTTGTAAAGATATTAAAAAAAATAATTTGTTTTCTAAGTAGATAACTTATATTATGTTTATAATTTTTTGTAAAAATTTATCAGATAAAAAAACAAAAATAAACGATATTTGTAATGTTTTAATTTTTTTATTGCTCTTATAATTAATGATTTAAAATCTATATTTTATGCCTAAATATGTATTTATACTATAGTTTCTCCATGTTTCAGGCATATTATAGAAATTAAAAGTATCATAATTTATTCTTGCGTTTGCAAAAACAGAGCAATTATTATTAAACCAGTAACCACAACCTATTTCTACAAAAAGAGGCAATTCATAAAATTTAAAGGTCTTTTCTTTTAAATAACTATCAGTAGCATAAATGTATTCTTTTTTTTCTAATAGAGCAAAACTATATTTGAGTCCTAAACCGCAAAAGCTATAAAACTTATCTGTATTTCCAAAATACTTTAAAGTTTTAACAGAGATACCATAAATATTATAGTAGCTTTTAAAAAAATTGAAGCCATAATTGGCAGATTGATAAAGTAATAGAGAATAATCTAAATCGCCGGCAACAGACCAATTGTTTTTTAACATTCTTTCGTAACCGGAAGATATGGAAAATCCATGTTTTTGCGGAAAGTAACCGCCTCCGTTAGGAGCAAAACCATTTGAACTAAACTCATAGGCAACTCGTATTCCAACAATATTTTTTCCTTGTGAAAAACAAAAAATCGGAAAAATAATTGAAATTATTAATAATAATTTTTTCATAATTTTAAAAATTAAATTATTTACAATATATTTGTCTTACGAAAATTGCCGTTGAATAAAAATCCGGCATTACTGAATCTGTTGAATATTCTCCGGTAAATCCACCTTGATTTTCAGCAGATAATAAATTTCCTTTTTTGTCAAATATATAATGTTCGCTTATATTTGAATGATGATCAAATGTATAGACGGGGGTTTCTTTGTATATATACTCGCTAACTATAAGATTATCATATTTCTGAAATTTTATTATTAGTGTTTTTATTGCACTCGGTGTGTCTGAGGGAAAATCTATTTTTTTGCAAGCTACGGCAAAAGTTATTATTCCTATTGCCATTATGGCAAAAAATATATTTTTAAATGTTGCTTTTTTCATAATAATTGTTTTAAATTAAACTTTTTTGCCTACTTCTTTTCTTACTCTTTTGTAGGCTTATTCGGAGAGAGTTTCTTTATTGTAAGAAACTATTTACGCTAATTTTCTTGACGGTAACTGCCTTTGCTTTCGGATATTTAGATTTTTGGAGCAAAGGCTTAATAAGCCTAAATTAGTTTTACATAAAAACAGGATGTTATTAAATTTATAGAACGTTTTTTTATATTTTTTATAAGTTTGAAAAAAACAGGTGAAATGTAGGTGAGTTGGTGATATGTACGTGTGTGGGGGGTAATTAACTTGTAATCAACAAAATAAAAAATCAATGCAAGCAATTTTGCAATTAAAATGCTAATATGGTTTTGCGAATTTTTCATTTAATATTTAATTAATTACAGTTAAATGTTATTTTATACAAATGTATATATTTTTTTATTATTTTGTTTTTGTACGTTGTGTTGAACAATGCCTAAGTA
>CAZBPT010000063.1:0-7172 GCA_964493875.1 uncultured Bacteroidales bacterium
AAATATTTCTTTTTCATAAAGTTGACGTACATAATGGCTTGATAGTTGGTCTTTGGTAACAGGAGAATTGCTTTCATAGAAAGCTGAATTGATATAATACCAAGCAAGTCTTGCTCTATTAAAACCGTAAGACAAGTCGTTAATTAATTTGCTTTCAGGAAATAGTGTAGAATCTGATGGCGTACTTGCAAGCGACCATCCGTAATAAGATTTAATATCGTAAGTTGTTTTACTGCCTTCGAAATCATCAATATAAGCATTACCTACTTTTTCAATAGCACGAGAATGGCCAGGGATAAGCTGAGCAAACTCGCCAGACAGTGTAAAATTTGACATTTCTTTAGTTTCCAAGAAAGGAAGAAAGTCAATTGCTTTTGTTAAGAAAGGCAAATCTCTTCTGTAAGATCCATTAACACCCCAAATTGTATTAGACATTGGTTCTTCACCGATGTTAATTTTTGTAGTAAGAGGTTTTTCTGTTAAATTTAAGACAGTTGCACCGATATTAAAATCTTTAGAAAATTCATAATTAAAATGAGTACCTGTAAGGGTTCTTGTTACAGTACTATACAAAGAGTTTGATTCCAATGATATTTGAATTGGAGTACCGGAAGACAATAATCCTTGATCTAGAATAGTAACTTTTCCCAAATTATAATCTACTCGATAATGAACATTTTCTTGGAGTTCTTGAGTTCCTGCAGTAACTTTAACACTACCTTGTGGGATATCAATTGCATTTAAAGAAATTTCACTACCACCCGAGGATTTATATTTTCCTTTAAGATAGAATTTATTTTTTTCGGTAATTTGTTGAGCCATACTCTGAGTACTGTCGTACAACTCCTGGAAAACATATTGGTTTGCGATATTCTCGAGAGAGGGATCGCCATCAGTAATTTTATTACGCAAATAATTACCAAAAGGCTCTCGAACAGGGAAAATAATACGACCATTAGAAGAATTTGCCGTATAGCCTTCAACATAGTCGTACATACCATCTGGATAAGGGTCAGATTGTTGATTTAAATTATCCAAATTCAATACTGTAAGCAAGCGAATATCATTAATTTTTCCAACAGGAAGATAATTAATATTTGTACCTGTTTTATCATTTGTATACATAATATCCAACCAAAAATCTTCGCTAGACAATTGATAAGTACGCAAATAATAAATATTACGCATCATAAGTGACCAGATTTTGAGTTGCGGAGTAAAAGAAGTACCTCTTAATAATTTAAGAACAAGAGATTGAGGAGCAGTAATAGCTGAGTTAGAAAATTCACCGACCTTATATACTTTTCCGCCCATAGTATATTCAAAAGCAACAGCAAGAACTTGGTCGTTAGAAAGAGCTGAATTTAGAGATATATAACCTAATTTTGTATTTACAGTATATTCACTAGGCATTAATAAGCGGGCGGATTCGATTTTTTCATATTCAACCCCACCTGTCATATTAAGAGACAAAAGTGTATTTCCAACGGCATTAATATCTCTAATTTGAGGGTGAGTAGAAGAAATAGCTCCCAACATATTTGTACGATTATCGGGGAATCTGAAATTATGATCAAAACCAGCATTAATAACTTCGCTAGATTGAATATTATTTGGATCGATTTCACCTAAGTCGGGAAAAGCAACGATATTTCTTGAATTATCAAAATTACCGCTTTTATTTGTAACCCATACTTCAATACGAGTAATTTCAACACCGCTAGAGATTACGGGTAGATTTTCCAAAGATTTATCATAATTTTCTTTAAAATAATGAGCTAAGAAATAGTGTTTATTAGCTTCATATTCGTCAGCTTTAATTTCAAATTCCTTTGTTTGTGTACCACCTTCAACTGTAATTGATTGAGATTCGCTCTTCTTCTGAGAGAAGATGCTTGTGATTGTTAATTTGCCGAATTTGAGTTCGGTTTTGAGTCCAAAAAGGCTTTGCCCACCATTTATCAAAGTACCGGTAAGAGGTAAAGAAACATTTCCGGCTTCAATTTTTTGAATAATTTCGTCTTCATGTCCTGTATATTCAATTTTAGCAGAATTTTGGAAATTAAAAGAAGCTTCGGTGTCGTATTTAATATCGACTTTCATTTTTTCGCCGATTTGTCCGACAACGCTCATATTAATTTTTTCATCAAAAGTAAAAGTTGTATTTCTTTGTTCTCGTTTTGAAAGACCGGGAGTAGCAATATTTTTATAACTAAGTCCGATAGTAATTTCGGCAGAGCCTCGTGGTTTAATAGTAATAGCAGAACCGCCAAAAATTCTATCAAAAATTTGATTATCGATACGTAAAGGAGGAATAATAGAAGTTCTATTTTCGGAGATTTCGTTATTTGCACGTTGTTTCCAATATTTTTTCATTGCATTTTCGAAATCATAATCCATATATTCGTCAAAACTTGCGGGATATGGGGTTTCGTAAATTTCGCCTCCAACTTTTTTCTTAAATAAATATTCGTTAGTCTCGGGATCGTACTCCACTTCGGTAGTAATAATTGAAGGGTCTGGTCCTAACAAAGGGCTTCTAGGATGATTTTCTGTGGGATTATTACCTTCTGGAGGTTCTTTAAATTTATTTTTGTTCGTATCGTCGGGAATTTTATATAATAATTCTTCATTTAAATCAATAAAAGAATTATTAAGAACTTGCTTACCGTATATAGAAACTGAAGAAGACAGTAAGAAGAAAATTATTCCGACAACAAAATATTTAAGGATACGAGTATTATTCAAAATGAAAAATTATAAATAATTTAGAGCTTTTTTGATAACTAATTCCAAAGAAGTTTCTTTTTGATCGTTAATAATTTTGCTTAACACTTTTTCTATAGCCTGCTTATTATATCCCAACATCATTAATGCTTTTAACGCATCATTTTGTAAAGTATTGTTTTTAGATGAAAAATTAGTTTTATTTTCTTCATCTCCGACAATAATTTTGTCTTTTAAATCAATTATAATACGTTGAGCAGTCTTTATTCCAATACCTTTTACAGATTTAATTACATTTATATCATCATGTATAATTGCATTTTTTAGTTCAATAACAGTAAGCGAGGATAATATTATTCTGGCGGTATTAGCACCTACTCCATTTACGGACAACAAGAGTCGAAAAACTTCTCTTTCGATTTTAGAAACGAAGCCAAATAGTAAATGAGCATCCTCACGAATAATTTGTTGTAAAAATATTTTTGTTTCTTTACCTTCATTTAACTGAGAGTAGCTATTTACAGTAATATTTATATTATAAGCCAACCCCGTTGAGGTTTCAATAATTGCAGTAGTTGGAGTTAATTCTACCAATATTCCTTTAATATATTCTAACATTTATTATTTTGCAAAATTATTATTTATAAAAAATTTATGATAAAACTAATTTTTAGTAAATATATTATATTTCGATTTTTAATCCGTCAAAACTCAAATAAGAGTTATCAAAAACAGATTTAGCATCATTTAAAAAAACAGACAAATCATCATAACGAGAAGAATAATGTCCCAAAAGCAACTTGTCTACTTCCAACAATTTAGCGATTTCGGCAGCTTGTTGAGCAGTAGAATGGCAGGTTTTTTTTGCCAACAATTTATTATTATTTGCATAAGTACTCTCGTGATACAATAAATTTATTTTTGATAAAATATCTTTTAATTTTTTTAATGGTAATGTATCGGAGCAATATGCATAGCTGCGTATTTCGGGAGGAGGAACGGTTAATTCTCCGTTTTTTATAATTGTTCCGTCAGTACAAATAAAATCTTCACCTTTTTTTATTTTTAAAATATCCTTAATAGACAAAGAATATTTTTCTATCATGTTTTTTTTAATATTAGCTTCCTTTCTTTTTTCAACAAAAGAAAATCCCCAAACGGCTTTTGAATGTTTTAAAGGAAAAGAAAAAACATCTAAGTATTTATCTGAAAATATAAGTTCTTTAGATTTAGGTATTAATGGAATAAAATTTATTTTATAGTTCAGTTCTTCATTATTATTACTAATAACATAATCACAAATATCTTTTAGTTCTTGAGGAGCAAAGATATTTAAATCATTTTTTCTTCCGAGCATACTAAAAGTAGAAAGAAGTCCGAATATTCCGTAATAATGATCGCCATGAAGATGTGAAATAAAAATATTATTAATTTTCAACAAAGAAATTTTATATTTTCTAAGCTGTAATTGAGTACCTTCGCCACAATCTATCAAATAATGATTAGTATTATAAGTAACAATTTGAGAGCTAGGGTTTCTATTCACCGTTGGCATAGCACTTCCGCAACCTAATATTCTGACAGAGAATTCTAACATTGATACAATTGTTACAAAAATAACAAAAAAGAGTAAAAATTTTTACTCTTTTTTGAATATTTTTAAATTTGTTACTAATAAATAATTGTTACAGTTCCGGAGTGTTTTTTCTCACCATAAAGAGAAATGACATACATATAAGTACCTGTAGGAAGTTTTTTGCCTTTATAAGTTCCGTCCCAAGATTCGTAGTTATTAGATTTGAATAATTCTTGTCCCCATCTGTTAAAGATAAATATTTCATATTCCTCGAAATTTTCAATGCCTTCAATCATCCAAGTATCATTTCTACCATCACCATTAGGAGTAAAAGCATCTGGAATTAACAAACAAGGTTGAGAATTATCAGATAAAATTACAGAATTAAATTTTTCGGCACAACCATTAGAATCAACAACAGAAACATCGTATGTACCTGCTCTCAAAAGATTAATAGAAGAATTAATTCCGTAGCTTATATCATTAAGGAATAAAGTATAAGGTTCAAATCCACCAGAAATAATAAAATCTATACTTCCGTTTCTTGCATCAGTACAAGATGGATCAGAAACAGTATAAAGAGCAATTATTTTGCTTGGCTGTGTAATAATTATTGTAGAGTCGACACGACAATTATTATCATCCACAACATTTATATTATATTGTCCTGCGGTTAAATTTTCATGACGCGATTCTGAAGATATATTATCACCATCAGAGAAAGAATAAATATAAGGAGGTGTACCGCCAACAGCAGAGAATTCTAATTGTCCGTCATTTCCACCATAACAATTAAGGTTTATTTGAGAATAAGAAAAACTAATCTTTTCGGGTTCTGAAATGGTAAAAGAATCTGTCATTGTACAATTTGCCATATCGCTAACTGTAACAGAATAATCCCCTGCAACAACATTTGATAAGACATCAGTAAAAGTAGTATTATCACTCCAAGCGTAAGAATAACTACCGTTAGAACCGCTTGCTTCTGCAATAATTGTTGCTTCAGGCTCACCGTGACAATTAATATATTCTGTTTGATGAATTGTGACCATCAAAGGAGTTGGTTCAACAATAGTTTGAGAAGTAGTTGCCTCACAACCGTGAGCATCTCTTACAACAAAACTATGTTCACCTGCAGGAACATGAACAGCACCAAAATCACCAAAATAAGGACGTGTACCACCATTAGCAGTAACTTCAATAATAGCATTATCGCCATTACAACTAACAGCTTGAGTTACAGAACTTGCAGCTGTGAGAATATCTGGTTCAGTAACAGTAATTACATTTGTTGCAACACAACCGTTAGCATCTTCAATAGAATAATAATATTGACCTGCATAAACTAATTCAGTACCGATGTCTCCTATGTAAGATGGAGTACCTCCGCTTCCTGAGATAGATATTAGGGCTTGGTCTCCTTTACAAGATATGGAATCTTCAATATTAACAATAGCAAGCAACTCATCAGGTTCTGTCATAATAATTTGAGTAGTATTTGAAATACAACCATTATTATCTGCCACCGTATAGTTATATGAACCTGCAGTAACAGAAAAATTTCCAATACCTGTATATGGCATAGTACCTCCTGTTGCCGTTACTTGAATAGTACCTGATTCTCCACTACACAATATTTGATCTGAAATTACAGCAGTTGCCATTAATGGAGCAGGTTGTACAATATTAATAGAAGCTGTGGTTGAAGAGCAACCCTTTAAATCTGTAACATTATATGAGAAATTTCCTTGGTAAACATCAAAAGTTCCAGTGCCATTATAAGGCATAGTACCACCTGTTGCCGAAACCATTAATGTAGCTTCTTGACCATTACACAAAACAGGTTGTATTACATCAACACTGGCTACTAATAAAGTAGGTTGAGATATAATAATATTTCCTGTATTAGACGTACAGCCACCGTTATCGGTTACGGTATAGTTATAAGTTCCTGCCTGTACAGTGAACACTCCTACTCCTTGATAAGGAGGAGTACCGCCCAGAGCAGATACTGTTAATGATGTGGATTCTCCAAAACATGATATTTCTCCGGAAGAGAAATTTACTACCAATGGTGTGGCTTGTGTTAAAATAATATTTGCAGAAGCAGTACAAGCATTTCCGGTATTTGTTACTGTAACTGAATATTGACCAGCATCGGTAACTTGTACCATAGAAGAATTCCCTAAATTATTGCTCCATGAATAATTTCCACCACCCGATGCTGTTAAGGTTATTTGTGTGACAGAGCAATTGAACTGAGTTGCAGTACTTGTCAATGAAACTGTAGGCGTTGTAATATCTTGTGAAATAATTATACTTGCAGAGTTTGAACAACCATTTGCTGGGTTCGTAACTGTTACGGTATATGTGTTAGGAATATTTACAGTTACAATATTTGATTGTCCTAAATTACTACTCCAATTATAAGTTCCTCCTCCTGTTGCTGTTAATGTAATATTTTGTGTAGCACATGTTAATACCGTTGTACTAGTATTTATTATTGGTGTTGGACTTTGATTATTCATCGAAATTACAATATTTGCAGAAGCAGTACACATATTATTAGCATCGCTAACAGTAACAAAATAAGTATTTGGTGAATTAACTGTCACAACATTATTTGTTCCTAATGCATTACTCCAAACATAATTACCACCACCTGTTGCAGTTAATTCTATTGATGTTAATGAACATGTTAGTTCTGTAGCTCCTGTATTGTTGGTGATACCTGCTGTCGGTGCGGTAATATCTTGTGTGATTACTGCTTGAGATGTTGCGGTACAACCATTGGCTCCAGTTACTGTTACTGTATATGTTCCAGGGGTTATTATTGTTGTATCTGATGTTACAACTCCATTATCCCATA
>CAZBPT010000064.1:0-2542 GCA_964493875.1 uncultured Bacteroidales bacterium
TAATTGCCAGAACTGTTGTCGCCTGGGTTTTTGTGTCGATAGATTTTCTCTCATTCCGCTTAACGTAAACTTTTCAAGGTCTTTTTTTACATCACGTTACGATTTTCTAAAAAAATTAATAACCGGACATTGAGCGAAGTCAAAATGCGCGGTTATTATTTTAATCTTACTTTTCTTTTGTCTTGATACAAAAGAAAAGTAACAAAAGAAAATTATTATTCTATTTCCCAATCAAAACCGTCTTTTTTATCCTTAACGGTAATTCCTAAATCTGCAAGTTGATTTCTAATATAATCGGAAGTAGCAAAGTCTTTTTTTGCTTTTGCTTCTAATCGTAGATTTAAAACCATATCTACAACATTATGTAACAAATTATCGTTGGAGCTTCCGCTTTCTTCTACTAATCCCAAAATATCAAACAAGAAAATATTGAAAATATCTTTTAATAACTGAAGATTTTTATCGTCAACAGTTTCAGTTTTTGCATATATAGAATTAATAATTTTAGATAAATCGAATAAATGCGAAATAACAATTGGCGAATTCATATCATCATTCATTGAATCATAACATTTTTGCATATATCCGTCAATGTTTACAGAAGAACTTTGTGAAGGAAGAATTTTTTTCAGTGTTTCATAGGCTTTCATTAGTCGTTCCAAACCTTTTTCTGCTGCTTGGAGAGCTTCATTAGAAAAGTCCAAAGTACTTCTATAATGAGCTTGAAGAATAAAAAAGCGAATAGTCATTGGTGAATATTCTTTTTCGAGAACGGTGTTATTTCCGGAAAAAAGTTCTTCAAGAGTAATAAAATTACCATAAGACTTACCCATTTTTTTCCCTTTTATTGTAATCATATTATTATGAACCCAATAATTAACAGAATTTTCTCCAACTGTAACAGTATTTTGAGCTATTTCACATTCGTGGTGAGGGAAAAGTAAATCCATGCCACCTCCGTGAATATCGAATTTTGCACCAAGATATTTATGCCCCATGGCAGAGCATTCTAAGTGCCAGCCTGGAAAACCAACGCTCCATGGAGAATCCCAACGCATAATATGTTCAGGCATAGCTTTTTTCCACAAGGCGAAATCAAAACTATTTCTTTTTTCCGACTGCCCGTCTAATTCTCTCGTATTTGAGTATAAATCATCGATATTTCTTCCCGACAATTTTCCATAATTAAATTTTTTGGAATATTTTTCAACATCAAAATATACAGAACCTTCACTCTCGTAAGCATAACCGGCAGCGAAAATTGTTTTTATCATCTCTATCTGTTCGATAATATGACCTGAAGCATGTGGCTCTATACTTGGATTTAGTACATTTAATTTTTGAATGTCGTTATGATAGCGATTGCTATAATACTGAGCTACTTCCATTGGTTCTATTTGTTCTAATTTTGCTTTCTTTGCAATTTTATCTTCACCTTCATCAGCATCATTTTCCAAATGACCTACATCTGTAATATTTCTTACATAACGAACTTTATAACCTAAATGCAATAAGTATCTGAATAGCAAATCAAAAGTAATTGCAGGACGAGCGTGTCCCAAATGTGCATCACCATAAACTGTAGGTCCACAAACATACATACCCACAAAAGGAGGATTTATTGCTTTAAAAACTTCTTTTTTTCTTGTTAATGAATTATACAGTTGTAGTTCTTGTTCCATTTAATTTAATTTTTACAAATTTACAAAAAAAATACATTTTTTCAAACAATAATGTTCCGACAGCAAAGACAAAACAATCTCATTACAATGAAATAAATATTAAATAGAAATAGCAGAAAAATAATTTTTGTTTTTTGAATAATACAGTATACTTTTGTAAAAATTGTTTTTCCAAACAATGACATTTGATAAAGAAAATAAAACCGCAATAAGACTTAATAGTGACAGAATATTCTTAGATGAACATGGTTTTGCTTTGTGCACAGTAATTCTAAAAGAAACAAGAGAAATGATTGGACAATGCGTGAAATAATATTACATAGTTGTTGTGCTCCTTGTTCGGCAGCAATAATAGAATGGATGATGCAAAACGACATGCGTCCTACCATATTTTATTGTAACCCAAACATTTATCCATCAGAAGAATATCAAATTCGCAAAGAAGAATGCAGCCGCTATGCAAAGAAACTTAATTTGTCAATTATAGAATCTGACTATGACCATGAAGAATGGTTAAAATCTGTATCGGGTTTTGAAGAAGAACCGGAACGAGGCAGACGATGTCTTCTCTGTTTTAAATTCCGACTTTATAAAACGGCACAATTTGCAGTAGAAACAGGAATAAATCTTTTTGCAACAACATTAGCGAGTTCTAGGTGGAAGAGTCTTCCGCAAATAACCGAAGCAGGCGAATGGGCAATGGGACAAATAAAGGGCAGCGAATTTTATGACAAAAATTGGCGAAAAGGAGGATTACAACAACGCCGAAACGAACTTCTGGCAAAAAACAGATTCTATAATCAGAACTATTGTGGTTGTGAATTTAGCATAAGGAAGGATAAGTAATTATACTGTTTTAG
>CAZBPT010000064.1:2642-6693 GCA_964493875.1 uncultured Bacteroidales bacterium
TATTGATATATCCGAAATGGAAAAAATTACCAGGGCAAACAACATTTAATTTACCTCCTCACGGACCGGTTGTTTTTGCAGCCTCATTACCAGATTATGTAGATGTAAAATTCATAGACGAAAATGTTCAGGAAATTGACTTTGAAACTGAATGTGATTTTGTGGGAATTTCTATGATGCTTAGTACACAAGTGAAACGTGGCTGGGAAATATCTACTGAGTTTAGAAAACGTGGCAAAAAAGTAATGTTTGGAGGAATATCCACAATGTTACATGCAGAAGAAACAATGCAGTATGCAGATTCAGTTTTTTTAGGTGAATCAGAAGGTAAAATGGAAGGCGTTCTAAACGATTGGAAAAAAGGAGAATTAAAAAAAGTTTATAATTATATGAACGATTTTCCTGATATTTCTCTTGTAGGACCTGCACGCCGTGATTTGTATGAACACTCTTTATATAATCATAAAGGTGTACAAATGGTAGATTTATTTCATGCAAGTCGTGGTTGTCGTTTTAGCTGTTATCCTTGTGCGGTTTCATACCTAGGAGGCAGATCCTTCCGCCCTCGCCCGATTGAAAAATCCATTGAAGAATTAGCAGGAATAAAAAACAACAGACTTTTCATTGTAGATAACTCACTTGCACAAGACAAAGAGTGGGAAATGCAACTTTTCAAAGAAATGATTCCATTGAAAAAACAATGGATTTCACATACAATTGATGACGATCCGAAAATTCTTGATCTCGCAGCACAAGCTGGTGCTTGGTATGTTTATCAAGCTGTATTCGACACTTCAGATTATATCAAAGAAAGAATAAAACGTTACCACGATCATGGTATTGGCGTTGAAGGAACAATATTATTAGGATTAGACAATCAAACGGAAGACGATATTAAGAGACTTATAGACTTTTTATTGGAAATAAATTTGGACTTGGCAGAATTTACAGTATTGTCGCCATTTCCACACACAAAAGCATATGATGATTTAATTCGACAAGGAAGAATTTTCGACCACGATTGGAATCATTACAATGCAGGTCAAGTGGTATATCAACCAAAACACATGACCCCAGAAAGACTTCAAGAACTTTACGAATACGCTTGGAAAACTTTCTATCAAGAAGAAACTCAAGAAGAAAAAATGTTTAAACTTTTTACTCCTATGGTTCTTAAAGAAATGGAAAATGGCACTTTTGTTCCACGAAACAGAAATAAAATAAATACAAGTTTCGGTAAAAAAGTTGTCAGAAATATAAAATAATTAAACATTTTTATGAAAAAAATATTAATTACAGGCGGTGCTGGTTTTATAGGTTCTCACTTATGTGAAAGATTATTAAAAGAAGGAAATGAAGTTATTTGTTTAGATAACTTCTTTACTGGGAGTAAAAATAACATTATTCATTTATTGGATAATCCATATTTTGAACTAATAAGACACGACATCACTGCTCCGTTTTTTATAGAAGTTGACGAAATATATAATTTAGCTTGTCCCGCCTCTCCTATTCATTATCAATACAATCCAATAAAAACTATTAAAACTTCCGTAATGGGAGCCATTAATATGTTGGGACTTGCAAAAAGAATAAAAGCAAAAATATTACAAGCCTCTACGAGTGAAGTATATGGCGACCCTACAATTCATCCTCAAGTAGAAAGTTATTGGGGAAATGTTAATCCAATCGGACTACGTTCTTGTTACGATGAAGGTAAACGATGTGCAGAATCATTATTTATGAACTACCACCATCAAAATGACGTGATGATAAAAATTGTTCGTATTTTCAATACTTACGGGCCTAATATGCACCCAAACGATGGTAGAGTAGTATCGAATTTTATTGTTCAAGCATTAAAAAATCAAGACATTACAGTTTATGGCGACGGTTCACAAACACGTAGTTTCCAATATGTTGACGACCTCGTTGAAGCCTTAATACGCACAATGAATACTCCAAAAGACGTTATCGGACCTATAAATTTAGGAAATCCAAACGAATTTACAGTTCTCGAATTAGCTAAAAAAATAATAGAACTCACCAATTCAAAAAGTAAAATAATTTTCATGGATTTGCCTGCAGATGATCCAACGCAAAGACGTCCAGACATAAGCAAAGCAAAAGAACTATTAAACAATTGGCAACCAAACATTCAACTTCAAGAAGGTCTTTCTAGAACTATTGATTACTTTAAAAAAATTGTTTAATAATTTGTCTTTGAATTTTTAGTACAATTCTACTATCTCACCGATTTTTGGCATTAGTATATTTACTCCTTTTTCTTTAAGTTTTTTTACATTTTCCAAAGGTTCATTCCAAGGATGTTTCGACAAGGCATATTTAGAATGATGAGTTGTCATAACTTTTTGGGCATTTAAATCTTGAATGGCAAGTTCCAATTTATCAGGAATCATATGAATATATTTCCAATCTTGGTTATATTGTCCATTTTCAAGAATAGCAAAATCTATTTCTTCAAAAGTCTCTCCAATTGTTTTAAAATGCTCCCCGTATCCACCATCACCACTGAGGAAGACTTTTTTATTATCTATTTCAATAAGAAAAGAAGCCCACAAAGTTTGATTACTCACTAAAGATCTACCGGAGAAATGTCTTGCAGGCAAACAATAAATATTAATATTATCATCCAAAAATGCTTGCTGGTTCCAATCCAATTCTATAATTTCATCGCTAGCAAAGCCCCAATGTTGAAAATGTTGTCCAACACCTAGAGGACAAATTACTTTTTTAAACCTGCCTTTTAGTTGTTTAACAGTTTCATAATCAAGGTGATCCCAATGGTCGTGAGTAATAATCAAATAATCAAAATCAGGAATATCTTCTGGTTTATATATATCTGTACCTTTAAAAGCTTTATTGAAAAAGGACACGGGAGATGCTGCCACAAAAACAGGGTCAACCAAAAAACTATTTGTTTTTAATTGAAGCAAATAAGATGAATGTCCGAACCAAACAATATTGTTTTTTTGTGGGTTCAAATTATACAAATTATTTTTTTCTACTTCAATTTTTGTTGATGGTTTCAAATCATCTGATTTTCTAAAAAAGAAATCTAACAAAGAAAATACAGATTTCTTTTCACTGGTAAATTGTTTAGTTGATTCCAGATTTTGAAATTTCCCATCACGATAATTTGGTGAGTCTTTTATTCGTTGTAATCGTTCTCCTTTTGGTAACTGTCCAAATTTTTTACTATTCATAAAAAGCACGATAAAAACCGAAATAATTAAAATTATAGGAATAAGAATTAACATTATTTTTGTCAATTTAGCCATTTACTCTTATTTTAAAATCTTTTGTAAGCAAGTCACAATTTATTGATAATTTTTTAGATTCCTTATTGCAAATATATCATTAATTATTAATTCCGGATAAAATATTTATTAATTTTTCTTCAAAGTAAAATTTTCAATGTTTTTTTGAATTTTTTTAAAAAAAACTGACTAAAATAAAAATTTTCAAACTCTATTAAATAAAAATGAAAAAAATAATTTACACTTTTTTGGCAATTATAACATTATTTAGCACGGCCAATGCACAATACAAACACAGCATAACACAGTCGCAAGCGAGGTTGATTGAATCTGATTTTAGCGTAGTAACAACTCCAATTATTGGAGAATTGGGGGAAATTTCTCCAATAAAGATTACAGATTCAGTAGAATTTTTTATCGGCGGATTTAAAGATGCAAGAGCTGAAATTGTTCCTAATTTGGAAGATTACAAGCGATACACAATTGCAAACTATTGTACCAAAAGCGGTTATGATATTATCATTAATCCTTTATTCCAAATTAGCACTAATGCCGAAGGAGACATGCTAAAAGTTATTGTTACCGGTTTCCCTGCCAAATACAAAAGTTTTCGACAAGCTACCGAAAACGACAAATGGATCCCTCTTTACTTTATGGGTAACTACAAAGCCAATGATATCATTAACAACATATTAAAAAACAAATAAAACAATTATTATGAAAATTATAAAATTACTTATTGCGACTTTATTTTTATTTGTTTTTGTTTT
>CAZBPT010000065.1:0-6650 GCA_964493875.1 uncultured Bacteroidales bacterium
GTACATATTTTTATGTGCCTCTTTTTTTTGTCTTTTTTTATTTCTAATACATATTTAAAATTTTTATATTTAATTTTTTATTATCTAAAAAACACTTCAATTTTATTGTAAAATAACTCCAGATGTTGATTTTTACGAAGTTTTATGATGTTTCAAAATGAAAATTTACTTATGTTACCATTTTTTGAAATTCATAAAAAAAAATAAGTAAAAAGGATAAAAAAATTTTTTTTTTTCAAAAAAAACAGTTACTTTTGCATCAGAATTAGGATTGGTAGTTCAGTTGGTTAGAATATCGGCCTGTCACGCCGGAGGTCGCGGGTTCGAGTCCCGTCCAGTCCGCAAAAAATACTAACATTATGTTTAGTATTTTTTTTTTGCATAAAAAAAATTATTTTTGTAATAAATAAGTAAATTCTCATGGCAAAAAACAACGAAGAAAATTTAAATACATTTAATGTTATAAGTGCAACAACAAATATTGTAGGAAATATTAATGCTGATACTGATATGCGTATCGATGGTATATTAGAAGGCGATATTAGTTCAACAGCAAAATTGGTAATCGGGAACAAAGCTGTGGTTATTGGTAATGTCACTTGTAAAAACGCTGAAGTTTTTGGCCAAGTAAAAGGTAAAATTGTTGTAGAAGAACTTTTGCTCTTACATGCCACTGCAATTATTAATGGTGATATTGTTACAGGTAAATTTGCCGTAGAACCTGATGCCATTTTTAACGGAAATTGTCTTATGAATAATAATTCGTTTAATGGACATAAAGAAGAACAACAATAAAAAACCCGCAACATTTATTAATAAATTTGCCAGATATTCTTCTCTGGCTATTGAAATGGCTATTATTATTACTGTTTTTGCTTACGGTGGAAGATATTTGGATAAAAAACTTGAAATGGAAAAACCAATTATTACTGCTGTCGCCTGCTTGGTAGCTGTTGTTGGTTCAATGACTTTAACTATAAAACAATTAAAAAATGACAAAGAAAAAAATTCTGATTAGAGACTGCTCTATACTATTTGTTTTTGCAATTATTCTTTCCTCAATACATTTTGCCTTAATATATTTCTTCCCCGAAGTTTTTCCAACAAAAACAATTCTTTTTTCTCATTTGTTGTTAGTGGGTCTTACAATAATTGCAGCGATATTGTTGAATTTCATTTTTAAAAGAATTAAAGCAAATCTTTTTGCTATGGCATTTATGGCTGTTAGCTTCATTAAAATGTTGCTGTCTTTATCTTTCTTATTCCCTTTTATTCGTTCTGATATGCCCGACAAAATTAACTTCGTTTCGCAGTTTTTTGTTGTCTACTTCATTTATTTGATTTGGGAAATTATTATCGTTAGAAATCAAATAAAAATTAAATAATAATTTTTTCTTCTGATGTTCGTAATTTTTGGAATTCTCTTTGATTCCATTTATTTGCTCATTTTTAATCCAAAATCCAATAAATTTTATTTGGCATATATTTTGTTGCTAAAAACTTATTAAAAATCAATAAAAATATTTATTATTTATGAAAAAATTAATTTTGTTAATGACGATAGTGATATTTTCAACATCATTTTTTTATGCACAAGAAAATAAAAAAGATAAAGCTGCAGTAAAAACTCAGAAAAGCATAACACAAAAAAATATTAAAGAAATATCATTAGACGTTTCAATGCATTGTCCAAGAAGTGAAGCAATGCTTAAACAAAAACTAGTATCTGAAAAAGGCGTTCAAGAAGTAGTAACTGATTTTAAAGCCCAAAAAGTAAAAATTGTTTATGATTCTTCAATAACAACACCCGATGTTCTAAAAAAAGTGGCAAATTCAGGTTGTTCTTCATCTACAAATAAAAAAACTTGTGGAGAAAATAATCAAAATAAAAGTGGCGGAGCGAAAATTACACTAATAGATAAAAATAATTAAAATTAAATTTAAATTTTTCTTACAAATATATCTGATATGTCTTTGATTTATCAGATATATTATTTTATACCATTTGGTCTAAAAAATTAAATATATATGAAAAGTTTTAAAGATAAATATTATTTTTGTAAATAAATATTTACAACTTAAATTTAAATACAACAGTGGAAAAAAATATTTGCGTTTTTTGTAGTTCCAGCGAAGATTTAGCAAGAGAATATTACGACGTGGCAGAGGAAATAGCCCAATTGATAGTTGCAGAAGGTTACGGAATCATGCACGGTGCAGGAATTATCGGCTTGATGGGGGCTTTAATAAATGGTGCTAGAAAAGCTAATGGTAATATCACAGGTGTAGTTCCTGAAAGATTAAATAAAGATTTTATCGTGGGATCACCTTATCAAAAACTTGTAGTTACAAAAGATATGAAAGAAAGAAAAGAATTTTTACGAAATAATTCTACCGCTTTTATAACTTTACCCGGGGGATTTGGTACTATTGAGGAAGTCTTCGAGGTAATTACGCTTAAACAATTAAAATATCATTCTAAACCAATAATTTTCTTAAATACACTAAATTACTACGATAAATTGTTTGATTTTATTGATGAAGTATTTGAACAAAATTTTGCTCACGATAATTATAGAAATCTTTATTATATAGCTAAAACTCCAAACGAAGTCATAGACTATTTGAGAAACTATTCTTTTGAGAATATTTATGATAAATATATGAAATGTTAAAAATATATGATTGAAAATAATACAATATTAAAAAAACGTTGGAAATCTATAATACTGAAATCCAAATATCAAAATAATAGTGTTACTGCTTTTCCTTCTCTTCATGATATTAATTCTATTCTTATAATCTCTTCTAAAAATAATGAGGAAATTTTGAAATTAATTGATGATTTTCATCATAATTCCTTATTGAAAGATAAAAAAATTAATGCTATTATAATAAAAAACAAGAAAGATATTTGTCAATCCACTGAAAATATTTCATTTATTGATAAAAAAGAATTTTCAATTGTCAGAAAAATTTCGGATGATAAAGTTTTGTCAGAATTGAATTCTAATTACGATTTACTGATAAATATTGATATGTCTTCTAATTTGCACAGTCTATATTTGTCGTCAGTATCAAAAGCAAATTTTAAAGTAGCAATTTTTTCTGATTTTAATAGTCAGATTTTTGACTTTCTGATAAAAATATCAGAGCAAAGTAGCAGTGAATTTTTAATTAAACAAACAATGTATTACCTTAATAGAAATAATAATAAATAATTATGGAAAAAAAGTTTTCTGGTTGTGGTGTTGCAATGATTACACCTTTCAAAAGCAATAATGAAGTTGATTTTGAAGCTCTTGATAAAATTATTGATAATTTTATTTCAGCAAAAATTGATTATGTGGTGTTACTTGGTACTACTTCCGAATATCCTTGTCTTTCAAGTGAAGAACGTCTTGCCGTTGTACAATTTGCAAAAACAAAAATTGCAGGTCGTCTTCCCTTAGTTTTAGGAATTGGAGGAAATAATACTGCTGAAGTATTAAAGAAAATTTCTGAAACAGATTTTTCCGGGATTGATGCAATTTTGACTGTAGCTCCCTATTACAATAAACCAAATCAACGCGGATTGTATGCTCATTTTTCTGAAATTGCAAAAAAATGCCCAGTTGATATTATCTTATACAATGTCCCAGGGCGTACAGGCATAAATATTTTACCCGAAACAATTCTCAATTTGGCAAAAGATTTTAAAAATATTGTTGCTGTTAAAGAAGCATCGGGTTCTGTTGAGCAAATTATGAGAATTGTAAAAGACAAACCGGAAGATTTTATGGTAATTTCCGGCGATGATGCTTTAACTTTGCCATTAGTGTCGGTAGGAGTTGAAGGTGTAATATCTGTAGCAGCTAATGTTTTCCCTAAAGAATTTGCAGAAATGTTGCATTTGGCATTAGCAGGAGATTATGTTGATGCAGCTAAGATACATTATAAATATCTTGATGCAATATCAATGATGTTTGAAGAAGGCAATCCAGTGGGTGTGAAATATTTTATGAGCAAATTGGGAATTATTAAAAATAATCTTCGTTTGCCTTTAGTTTCTTCCAGCCAAAGCCTTATGGATAAAATCGATAGTTTTTTGCAGAAAAATTAATTATCTATTGCTATCAATAACGAATTTTATTCGTTTTATAGTTTCTTCTTTTCCGATAATTTCAGCAACATCAAAAATATGTGGACCTTTTCCTGCACCAATTAGTGCATAGCGAAGAGGCATTCCCACTTTTCCAAATCCTATTTGCTTTTCTTCAACATAGTTGGCTACAAGTTTTTCTGTATTTACTGCAGAAAAATCATTTGTATTAGCAAAAACATCGATAATATCGTTGAGAACATCTAGACTGCCTTCTTTTAATGCTTTTTTGCCGAAATTTTCGTCAAAATCTGTCGGGGAAGTGAAAAAGAAGTAACTTTCATTCCATAATTCGTTAATAAAGTTTACTCTTTCTTTTATTAAAGAACAAATTTTTTCGATATTATATTTTTTGTAATCAATATTTTTTTCAACAAGGAAAGGAATAAATAAATCAGCAATTTCTTTATCCGATTTTTTAATTAAATATTGATGGTTGAACCATTTTGTTTTTTCAGGATCGAAACGGCTTCCGCTTTTTCCTACTCTTGTGAGTGTGAATAGTTCAGCAAGTTCTTCCATAGAAAAAATTTCTTGTTCTGTTCCGGGATTCCATCCAAGAAGAGCAAGCATATTAATAACAGCTTCGGGGAAATATCCGTCTTCGCGATATCCATGGAAGATATCTGTTCCATTACTCCATTCTGTCGGAAAAACAGGAAATCCACCTTGGTCGCCATCTCTTTTGCTTAATTTTCCTTTGCCACTTGGCTTTAAAATAAGAGGAAGATGAGCAAATTTTGGTGCTGTCCATTCAAAAGCTTCATAAAGTAAAAAATGGAGTGGGAGTGAGGGTAGCCATTCTTCTCCGCGTATTACGTGGGTTATTTCCATAAGGTGGTCATCAACAATATTTGCCAAATGATATGTCGGCAATCCGTCTGCTTTCATTAAAACTTTATCATCGCTTTCGTTACTATTAAAAATAACTTCACCTCTAATTTCATCGTAAAGTTTTAAAATTCTGTTTTCGGGAGTTTTAAAACGGAGAATATAAGGTTGTCCTTCTTTTATTAATTTTTCAACTTCTTCTTTTGGTAAAGATAAACTATTACGAAGATTCATTCTTGTTGAATAATTGTAAATAAAAGTTTTTCCTTCACTTTCGTATTTTTTACGTAAGTCATCGAGTTCTTCTGCTGTATCAAAAGCAAAATAAACTTTTTCTTTTTTGATGAGAATATCTGCATATTCTTTATAAATTTCACGTCTTTCACTTTGTTTGTAAGGCCCGAATTTTCCGCCTTCGCGAATTCCTTCATCAAAATTTATCCCGCACCAGTTTAATGAATCCATAATGTATTTTTCCGCACCTTCAACAAAACGACTTTGGTCGGTATCTTCAATTCGTAAAATACATTTTCCACCTAAATTTTTAGCAAAAAGATAATTAAAAAGTGCTGTTCTAACTCCTCCAATATGTAACGGTCCTGTGGGACTTGGTGCAAATCTTACTCTTACCATATTTTTTTTGCAAATTTAGTAAAAAAAAATGTTTTTTTGATATTTATTTATTGCTGTCCGTAAAAAATAAAAATGGCAAATAATCATCGCTACTTTCTTGATTTTCAATATCAGGGTATCTTCTTTGTGATTCCAAGCCCTCAAATCAAAAAGAGTGGTGCATTGACTTCGTCATTGCGAGGGCTTTGTCCAAAGCAATCCTGTCATTATCGCCGTCATTGCGAGGGTGAAACCCGAAGCAATCCAGTAATCTTTTCACTTTGTCTTTCCGGATTGCTTCACCTACGGCTCGTAATGACGGAGCGAGTATTTGGTTCTTTTTCGGATTGCTTCACCTACGGCTCGCAATGACGAGATGGGGAAACAACTTGTAATGACGGAGTGGGGAACGGCAGTCCGCTAAAAAATGTACTTTTGCCCATGTTTTACTTTTTGTAGGATATTAAAAAATAAAAAAAGTTTTACCGGACAGTAATAATATTTATTATTTTATTGTAATTCAATTTTATCAAAAAATAAAAAGTTAAAAACCTTTTTTACTATTAAAACCGGTATATTTTAGAAAATGGTTCAATAAGAAACAAATAAAAAGGCTGCATTTCAACAGCCTTTTTAAAATCCTTAAAATTTGTTTGTGATTTAATAACGGTTAAAGTTTGTTATTGTTTAACAAACGTTTTACTATCACTAATTATATTGTTTACATTTAATTGTACGGTGTAAACGTCCGCCGGAAGCTGATTTACAGAAATGTCTTGTTTGTTTTAAAAAAATCATTTACTATTTCTGTTTTATTATTATTACCATTTATAATATAATTCAATAATAATTCAGGATTATTTGCAGTGTTCCATGATTTTTCGATTTCTAATCCGGGATATTTTTCAAGTAATGATTTTATAGACTCAATATTTTGTAAAGAATCACTGATAGGTTGCTTCAATTTCATTTCTATTGAGAAATTTTGCGAATATAAATTATAGCCACAAAAAATAAATAAAAATTTTATTATATGTTATTATTTTTTTCATAGTTTTATGATTTT
>CAZBPT010000066.1:0-6280 GCA_964493875.1 uncultured Bacteroidales bacterium
TTCAGAGCCGATGATACTGCGTAGAAGTGGGAAAGTAGGTCGCCGCCATTCTTTTAAAAGCCGAACATTTTTGTTCGGCTTTTTTTTTGCCCCATTTTATCTCATTCTTCAAATATATCAACAAAATTCATATATATAATAACTGTTTTTTAACATAGTTTTTTGCCGATATTTTGTTTTTTTATTATGAAAAAAACATTAAATTTGCATCGTGAATTTAAATTTTGTAAAGATATTATTATCATCGTTTTTGCTTACATTATATGCAAGTTCTATATACTTCTTTAATGCAAAAAATATTCTGTATGATGCTAATAATTCTGAAAAAATATGCCTCTTAGAATATATTTCTATAAATCCGGATTTTCAAGCTGCTAAAATAAAATTTTTAAATCATGGAAAATCAGATCTATCTGCAAATTTAAAATCATTTTTCTCAAAATTTATTTGCTATTTTCAAAGAATTTTTTTTATTAATAATAAAACACAACAATTAAATTTTTATGATACGTTAGTAAATAAATTAATTTTCAAAGATTATAAAATTATTTTTCCCTTTCACAATTTCTATTAATTCTTTTTTACTTTCTACTTTATTTAATAATTTTAAATTACTATAATTTTTTAATTTAGTAATTTTAATTTTTTTGATTTTTTACATATACATAAATAAGTAAAAATTTTAAATAATATAGTTTTTAATAATAATATATAATATAATAATATAAAAAAATAAAAATGGAAGAGTTTTTTAGTAATGTAAAATGGGCTGATACAATTTATCTAATTGTGTTCGGTTTTACTATGGTTATTTCTTTGATGGCTCTATTTGTCATTATAATGCTTATCTTTAAACAAATTTTTAAAGAACGTAATGCTGTTTCGACTAATAATGCAAATGAAAAAAGTATTGAAAATATTGCCGGTTCAAATGCTACTGATTTTATAGAGAGAGAACGTGTTGCCATTGCTGTTGCAATTGCTGAGTATTATAATGAAGTTCATGATGATGAATCTTATAAATTAACATTTAAAAGAAAGGATTTTACTCCTTGGAATTTGTAGAACAATTATGAAAAAATATAAATTAACTATTGAAGACTCCCAATTCGATGTTGAAATTGACATTAATGGAGCCGTTGCCGATGTAAGAATGAATGGCAAAGATTATAGAGTGAAAATTGAAGGTTCACAACAAAGTGATTATAAAAACACTGTTTCAAATGTTCGAGAATTTAATACTCGTAGAGCTGAAGAACCGAAAAACAATGTTGTTAATAATACAAATAACAATAACAATAACAATAATAAAGGTCATGTTGTTAATTCTCCTTTACCAGGCTCTGTTATGAAATTGTTAGTGAAACCTGGTTCTGTTGTTAAAAGAGGCGATTTGCTTCTTACATTGGAAGCAATGAAAATGGAAAATGAAATTGTTTCTACTTACGATGGTACTGTTTCTGAAGTATTCGTTAGAGAAGGTCAAACAGTTGTTTCTGACGAACAGCTTTTGAAAATTGAAAATTAATTTAACATAAATTTTTTATTATGAACATAAAATATAAACCTAAAAAAAATATTCTCATTCTTTTTGTCACAATATTAATAGCTTCTTTTTTCTTTATGTCTTTTGCTGAAAAATCTGATACTGCAAAGAATGAAGAAGAAATAGTTTCTGTTTCTAATAATAATATGGAAAGTGAAACTATTGATAATGTTGATGCAGAATGTACTACTGATAATTCGGATGAGAGTTTTGATTTAGTTAGCGGATTTCAAAAATTTTGTAAGGAAACAGGTATTTATGCTTTCTTTACAACTGAGTGGAAAGCATTGATAATGATAGTTATAAGCTGCCTTCTAATGTATTTGGCTATTGTTAAAGGTTTTGAACCTTTGTTATTGTTGCCAATTGCATTTGGTATGTTATTGTCAAATTTTCCTGGTGGTGAAATGTTTCATCCTGAATTATTTGAGGGTGGTAAAATTCATTGGGAAAACTTCTTTACACTTGGTGGTTTGGTCGATTATCTTTATCTAGGTGTGAAGTTTGGAGTTTATCCTTGCTTGATTTTTGTCGGTATTGGTGCTATGACAGATTTTGGACCACTAATTGCAAATCCTAAAAGTTTGTTGATTGGTGCAGGAGCACAATTCGGAATTTTCTTTACTTACTTCTTTGCTACTCTTCTCGGATTTGTTCCTGCTGAAGCTGGTTCTATCGGTATTATTGGCGGTGCAGACGGACCTACTGCTATTTATCTAACTTCTAAATTAGCTCCTCATTTATTGGGTGCTATCGCAATTGCCGCTTATTCATATATGGCACTTATTCCAGTTATTCAACCTCCTATCATGAAACTTTTAACTACAAAGAAAGAAAGACAAATTTCTATGAAACAATTAAGCCCTGTTTCTAAAAAAGTGAAAATATTATTCCCAATTATTATTACTATTGTTGCTGCTGTTCTTGTCCCTTCTTCTACTTCTTTAATTGGTTGTTTAATGTTTGGAAATTTACTTAAAGAAAGTGGTGTTGCTGATCGTTTAAGCAAAACAGTTCAAAACGAACTTATGAATATCATTACAATATTTTTGGGTATATCCGTAGGTGCTACTGCAGTTGCTGACCAATTTCTTAATCCACAAACACTAAAAATTATTTTCCTTGGTGTTATTGCTTTTGGAATTGCTACTTGTGGTGGAATTTTGATAGTAAAATTCATGAACTTATTTTCAAAAACCAAAATTAATCCATTGATTGGCTCAGCCGGAGTTTCTGCTGTTCCAATGGCTGCTAGAGTTTCTCAAATTGAAGGACAAAAAGCAAACCCGGAAAACTTCTTATTAATGCACGCTATGGGACCTAATGTTGCCGGTGTTATTGGCTCAGCTATTGCTGCCGGTTTATTATTAAGTTTTTTAGCATAAAATAGCATATTAAACTAAAAAAATTATTTAATGTTTTTATTGGGGAATGTCAAATCGACATTCCTCTCTTTTTTTTATATTGAATTGGATTGTAGAACGATTTTAATTTTGATGACTAAAATCGCCGGGAATTATCTCTGTTGTATATTTTTTTATTTTATACGAATATTCTTTTTCTCGTCCGTTTAAATAATTATTTAAAAGAGAATGAAATCTTTCCCCATGATTTTTATGATATATATGGCAAAATTCGTGATAAATAATAAAATTTATTAAGTCATCGGGGAGCATCATCAGCGAGGAACTGAAAATAATGTCATTTTTCCCGCTACAACTGCCCCAACGGGTTTTTGCCGTTCCGATTTTTATTGAACTATATTTTATGTTATGCTTTTCTGCTATTTCCTTACAACGTGGAATGATATAATTTTCACATTCGTGTTTGAGAACGTTTGAAATAACTTTTTTTATAAATGATTGTGTATTCTTGTCTTCAAAATCTGTTACCGAATTATAGAAAAAATGAATGATATTATTTTCTATCTTTACATGTATTCGATTACAATCTTTTAAGGAAAAAACAGTTTTATAATTTCTAGAAATGAATATTGAGTCTTGAGTAAATATATTTTTTTCAATTTTAGAATTTATTTCTGTTAATTTTTTTAATATCCAATTTTTTTTACTGTTACAAAAATCAACAGCTCTTTGCTCAGAACAAAAAAGAGGAATAGAAATTAATACTCCTCTTTTTGAATTTATTGATATTCTTATAGATTTACTATAAAAATTTTTTTTGATGGTTACTATTCCAATATCGGGAATAGTAGTTTCCGAAACAAACATTAATTACGTGGCAAATTACTCAAATCTGAATATAGTTTGTTTGTGCTGCCTACTGTTAATTGAATTATTTTACTGTATCTTTCTTTTACGTCTTTTTTGCTCATTCCTCTTGTAGCTTTATTGATTTCTGTAAAAACTTCATAATGAGAATCTGCTAATTCGTTAATAATGCTTTCAACAGAGGAAGAATCTTTTATGTTGTTGAATTGTAAATATGCAAAACAGTCGCTCAATAATTCTGAATGGAGATAATTAATTTCCTTTTTTATTTTTTTTCTACTTGCCATAAATTTTTTTTACAAAGATAAGGAAAAAAAAGAAATAATTAAAAAAAACTTTTTTTTTAATTATAAAAAGACTAATTTTGCATAAGTTCTTATAAATATTGGGGCTGACATGGTATTGACAGCAAACGAGTAATTATGTAAGCATGCCGTGCAATGTAATGAAATCACGTTAAACTTTTGTTGCAGAAAATTAACTGGCGCAAACCAATATGCTTTCGCTGCTTAGTTGAATAATAGTAAACAAGCTTAATCCTGATGCAAGGCGTTAGGACGAAACATCTCTCGAATGACTTTTCGGATCGGGTTCGATAAAGAGATGGCGATAAATTCCGAAATAGCGATTATGATGTTTCTAAATAATTGCGAAATAATAGAAAATAAGTTAAAATTTTGGGTGTCTGTTCCCGGAATTTTTCCCGACAATTAATAATAGAATAAGCATGTAGAAAGCATTTTTGTTCCTTGTTTGGACCCGGGTTCGATTCCCGGCAGCTCCACATTTATTAATAAATATCCGTTTTTATATTTTTTCCCCTTAATTGCAATGCGATTTTTTCAATTTCCGCATAAGTCAATTTTACTAATCCCGAGATTGCAGTGTCTCTGTCGATAGAATATAACATAATAAATTTTGGATTTATTTTTTCCATTTGAGATATGTATTTTTTGATTTCTTCTTCACTGCTGTTGTCAAAATTATTTTCGGGAAAATTTGAACGAAGTAACATCGTTTGTATTATCGGATTCTCAAAATTATTTTTAATGTTATTGATGATATCGCAAATTTTCAATTGACTTGCAGTTATATCTTCGCCATGGATTTTTCCCAAATTTATTTTGTTAAATAAGTCTTCTGAAACCGTATCAATTTTTAAAATAGGATTGTCAATCTTTTGAAGGGCAGCAACAATTTTTTTATTGTTTAATGTTGTGCTGTTTGTCAGAACAGAAATTTTTACATTTGGAAAAATTATATTTCTAAGTTTTATCGTTTCATCAATAATTTCAGAAAAGTAGGGATGGAGTGTGGCTTCACCATTGCCGGAAAATGTAATTGAGTCGATTGCAATTTGTTTTTCTTTATGTTCTTGCAATGATTTTTCTAATTCATTTGAAAATTGTTCAATGCTACAAAAATTATTAATGTCTTTTTCTTTTTCGGAATAATCACAAGTATTATTTCCACATTCGCAATAAACACAATTGAAATTGCAAATTTTTCTTGTGGTTGGAGATAAGTTGATTCCAAAGGAATTTCCTAATCGCCTCGATTTCAATACGCCCACAGTTAAATGTTTATGAAGAAATGTACTCATTTTAATATTTCTATTGTTAAATTTTTATCTATTTTGAAATTTGTTAAGTCAATATTGTCAATATGCAAAAAATTCACATAATTGCCAAATCTGTCACTCGACAAAAAAAGTTTTTTGGCATCTTTTAATATTGATAGAAATGTTTTCTCATTGTTATCTCGAATTAAAAAATAATTTTTAAGAGAATCAGTATCAGAAAAATCTTTATTGTTATTTAAAATTATTATTCCGTTATAGAAACTAAGATTTGCAAGTTCTATTTGATTTTCTTTATTGCAGATTAGCGAATATTTCTTATTATCATTGAATTCGATATAATAAAAACATTCTTTATTAATCATTTTAATAATATTATTTCCGTCGAAGAAAAAATGTGCAGATATCAAAGTCATGAAATTTTATTTTACTTGTTCCTCTGATATTTTTTCTAAGTTTTTATCGTAATAGTAATTTATCGAATCAATATTATATTGAACATGGTATAGTAAGGATTCATAAAATTCTTCCCGAGTACAAGAATATTTGTCGAAAATAATATCGTAAATAAGAGTGTCTTTTATTTCAGATTTACCGGGGACAAAGACATTTGTGGCAATCATTGCATCGGCTTTATGTATGTCTAAAAGTATATCGCAGGTTTTTTTTGCCGAAAAGTGCTTTACGCCTTGTCTGGATTTGTATTCGGTATTCTCACCAATACAGGAGCTAAGGCAAATGACAATTGCACAAATAAATATTTTAAAATTGGTTGTCATTAATTTTTTTTATTTTTTTAGATAGTTCTGATGCAAAAACGAAATCGTTTAGGTTTTTGTTGTCTGAGCTAAAAATATCTTCACTTACGCCTTGCCATTCAATATTACCTTCATAAATAAAATAAATTTTATCGGAACTTGCCAG
>CAZBPT010000067.1:0-6078 GCA_964493875.1 uncultured Bacteroidales bacterium
GGATATTTATCACAAAGAGCAAATGATATTTTGTCTTTATCTTACAAAATTGGAACTATTCGCTTTGACAAAGAATCAATAGAAGCAGCAAAAAAGCGTTATCGTGAACGTTATGAAAATAAATGATTTTGGATTTAATACAAATCGATTGTATTGATATTTTTTTCTGATAAAAATTTGTGTAATAATATCAGTAACCAGATACGATTATACAAATAACTGTGACCGTTTTTATAATTTGTTACAATTTTATTAACTTCATCAAATTTAACAACTTTAAAACGATTAATAATTTCTTTATTCAGATATCTGTTCAATAAATCAGAAAAATATTTATCTGTTTGCAACCAGGTTTGTAATGGAATAGAAACGCTTTTTTGCATTTTTGGTAGAATATTTTCAGGGATATATTCATTCAGCACTTGTTTAAGAATAAATTTATTGTTATTTCTATTTATTTTAAAATTTCTGTCAATATTTAATGAATATTCAACAATATTATTATCCAACAGAGGCATTCTGATTTCAAGGGCATATTTCATTGAAGTTTTATCTACCATCGCCAAGAGATCATCTTTGAAATAGTAACGGAAATCGAATAAGGCCTGTTCTTCTTCAGGCGACAGAGTTCGTCTAAAATTATCAAATTCCGAATAAAAAATCATTTCATATTTGTTGATTTCATTTACCAACAAATTCTGTAATTCTGTTATACTAAAAAGATTATTTGCTTGTGAAAAAATATGACTTCTCAGAATCCCTTTCTTATCGCTTCCTAAATTATACATTTGGGATAAGTTCTTTAAATTATTCTTTTTCGAAATTTTCAAGATAGAACTTATTCCCTTCATGAAAAAAGGAAGATTCGAGAAATGAGACAAGCTTTGAGCCATATTATAACTTTTATGACCATAAAATAGTTCATTACCGCCATAACCTGCCAGAGTTGAAGAAATACCTGCGTTTTTAACTTTTTCGTTAAGAATTAATGTTTGAAATATTAAATAATCGAAAAAGGGTTCATCAAAATAAGAAAAATAGTTTTCAAAAATATTGACAAAATCATTTTTCTCCATTTGAAATTCCTGGTGATTTGTGCCATAATAATTGCTTATTTCTCGTGCTGATGATAAAACATGATTATTTGTATCTTTGAGCCCAATAGCAAAAGTATTTAGTTTATCAGAACGTTTATATTTATTTGCAATAGCAGTTATTAAAGTTGAATCGGTACCTCCGCTGAGAAGAATACCTAAATTCACATCACAAGTATCTATCCTCATTTTAATGGATTTTTCCATCAAAATTTGAATTTTCTCTTTTGCTACTTGAAAATCAGATACTACTGCATTTGATATTACAGATTCTATTGTCCAATATGGTTCAATTTTTATGCTGGAATGTGAAACAATGGCAAAAGAAGCGTTTGGAAATTTTTGAATATTTTGATAAATTGTTTTTGGCTCAGGAATATATCCTAAGTGAAGAAATTGCTGTATCGACAGAGGGTTCAACTTTTTGCTATTGTTTACTACATCAACAGATAATAAAGCCTGGATTTCAGATGCAAAAATTACACTGTCATCGTTAAGAAAATAATATAATGCTTTTGCCCCAAAACGGTCTCTGAAAAGATATAATAAATTTTCTTTTTTATCAAATATTGCAATAGCGAACATTCCGTTAAGTTTATTAACGAAACTTACTCCCCACTTTGCAAATGCTTCAATAATAACTTCGATATCAGATTTGGTATCTAATTCAATATCCAAATCGGTAGCTATCTCTTTATAATTGTATATTACGCCATCTAAAACGCCTACATATCGTTGCGAATGTGATGTCATTGGCTGTTTTGCCCCAGCTGAAAGGTCAATTGTTGATAGCCTTTGATGTATTAGCCCGCAGTTTTCATAATAAAAAATATCTCCACCATCTTTACCTCTATGTGTAAGGCAAGATTTTAATTTTTGCAAATCATTTTCAGTAATGATATTTTTTTCTTTTGTATAAAAACCAGCTATTCCCGACATATTAACATTGAATCATGTTATAATTACGTAAAATACTTATTATAAATCTATTAAATGACATATGTTAAATTAAACCTTTAATTTTTTTCTCTTTGATTTTTTCCAACATATCAGTTGTCATTGTTTCCAAGTTATACTTTGGATTCCAATTCCATTCTTTTCTTGCACAGCTATCGTCCATATAATTTGGCCATGAATCAGCAATATTCTGTCTAACTTCATCGATTTTATAATGCATTTTGAAATCAGGAATATGTTTTTTTATTTCTTTGTAAATTGTTTCAGGATCGAAACTCATTGAAGCAACATTAAAAGAATTTCTGTGAATTAGTTTATCTGGATTTGCTTCCATAAGTTGAACAATAGCATTTAAAGCATCTGGCATATACATCATATCAAGTAATGTTCCTGCTTTTAATGGACATGAAAAATCTTCATTTTTTACTGCGGAATAATATATATCAACAGCATAATCGGTAGTACCGCCACCAGGTAAAGTTACATTGGAAATAATTCCTGGGAAACGTAAAGAACGTGTATCTACGCCAAAACGTTTATGATAATAATCGCTCAATAATTCACCGGTAACTTTTGTTACTCCGTAAATAGTTTTTGGACGTTGAATTGTATCTTGAGGAGTGCCATCGTGAGGTGTTTCAGGTCCAAATGCTCCAATAGAACTTGGTGTGAACAATGCAGCCGAATATTCGCGTGCTACTTCTAAACAATTTATCAATGCTCCTATTCCGATATTCCATCCTAATTTTGGATTTGCTTCTGCCTTTGCTGATAATATCGCCGCCAAGTTAAAAATCATATTGATATCGTATTTTTTTACGGCATCAGCTATATCTTGTGCATTTGTTGCGTCAATTTTACAAGAAGGTCCTGCATCTGCTATATCACCCTTTAATGGAAAAACGCAATCACTTGCCACAACATTATCATTTCCATACACATTTCTCAAATAAGGAGTTAATTCTGAACCAATTTGCCCACAAGCTCCTATTATTAAAACTCTTTTTCCTTCTATTGCCATTTTTTTTTTTGTAAAATTACTATCTTTTTTTTAATTTAAAAAAGATTTTTAAATAAAAATGATAATTTTGTAAAAAAAACATGGGAAAAACCGAAACTCCATTAATGCAACAATTCTATAAGATAAAGCAACAATATCCTGATGCTATATTATTGTTTAGAGTTGGCGACTTCTACGAGACATTTGAGAATGACGCAGTCGAAGCGAGCAGAATATTAAACATTACACTTACTAAACGAGCAAACGGTAGTGCATCTTATGTAAATTTGGCGGGAATTCCTTATCACGCATTAGACAATTATCTACCAAAACTCATTCGTGCAGGCAAAAGAGTGGCGGTGTGCGAACAACTCGAAGACCCAAAATTAACAAAAACATTGGTAAAACGTGGAGTTACTGAGTTAATAACTCCCGGAACAATATTAAACGACAACGTTTTAGAAAAAAAGGAAAATTGCTTCCTAGCTTCAATTTATATCGACAAACAATTATTTGGTATTGCCATTCTTGATATTTCTACTGGCGATTTCTATGTTTCGCAAGGTGATAGAAACTATATAAACCTAATTATTAATAATTTTAATCCTCAAGAAATTATATTCGAAAATTCTAAAAAAAATATTTTCAAAGAACAATTTAACGACTTACCAGCTACTTTCGGAATGGATGAATGGGTTTTTACTTATGATAATGCTAAATCCAAATTACTCTCTCTGTTTAAAGTTGATACTCTTAAAGGTTTTGGTATTGACAATCTAAATGCCGGAATTATCTCTGCAGGTGCTATAATTGATTATTTGGATTATACTCACCACGAAAAAAAGGAACACATAAAATATCCATCAAGAATTGATGCCGAAAAATATGTTTGGATAGATAAATTTTCAACGAGAAATCTCGAAATTTTTTATTCTAACAGCGAAAATGGCAAAGCCTTGATAAATATTATCGACAATACAATTTCTCCTATGGGAGGACGACAAATTAGAAGATGGCTCGCTCTTCCCCTAAAAAATATTGCTGAAATAAATTTTCGTTCCGAGATCTGCAATTTCTTTGTTATCAATAAAGATATTATTGAAAGTATTTCAAATGAAATAAATAAAATTTCCGATTTAGAAAGACTTAGCGGAAAAATTTCTTACGCAAGAATTAATCCCAAAGAATTTATTTCTCTAAAAAATTCTCTGAAAGCTATTAATCCAATTTTAAATATTTGCTCAAATACAAGCAATGATAATATTATTAAAATTTCCTCAAGACTGAAACTTTGCAAAGACCTAATCTCTAAAATTGAAAAAGAAATAAATCCTGAGGCTCCAATGCTTATTAGCAAAGGAAATATTATAAATGACGGCGTTTCCGAAGAACTCGACGAGTTAAGACAATTAACAAATCACAACAAAAATTTTCTTGATAAATTAGAAAACGAAGAAAAAGCAAAAACCGGTATAAGCTCTTTAAAATTAGGGTTCAACAATGTTTTTGGTTTCTTCTTTGAAGTTAGAAATACATATAAAAATAATGTTCCGGAACATTGGATCAGGAAACAAACTTTAGTTGACCGTGAAAGATATATTACTCCGGACCTTAAAGAATATGAGGAGAAAATTTTAGGTGCCGAAGAGAGAATTTCATATATCGAAAATAAGATATATAATGATCTTTTGATATTTGCTTCAAAATTCATTTACGATATTCAAGAAAATGCAAAAATAATTGCCGACATAGATTGTCTGCTTTCATTTGCCAAAACGGCAATAAAAAATAATTATTCACAACCAGAACTAAACGACAGTAATATCATTGACATAAAAGGCGGACGTCATCCAATTATTGAACAGCAATTGGCTTTTGGTGAAAATTATATTCCCAATGATGTTTTTCTCGATGACAAATCGCAACAAATTTTGATGATTACCGGGCCAAATATGTCAGGGAAATCTGCAATTTTAAGACAAACTGCTGTTATTTGTCTTATGGCACAAATTGGTTCTTTTGTTCCTGCAGAATCTGCAAAATTGGGTATCATCGACAAGATTTTCACTAGAATCGGTGCTTCTGATAATATTTCTATGGGAGAATCTACTTTTATGGTTGAGATGTTAGAAACAGCAAATATATTAAACAACATTTCAGAAAAAAGTTTAATCCTTCTGGATGAACTTGGACGTGGCACCAGTACTTACGATGGAATTAGTATTGCTTGGGCTGTTGCAGAATATATCCACGAATATCAAAATTTTAAAGCAAAAACTTTATTCGCAACTCATTATCATGAACTTAATGAGATGGAAAAATCTTTTTCGAGAATAAAAAATTATCATGTTTCTGTTAAAGAAAGTAACGATAAAGTTATTTTTCTACGTAAATTAGTTAGAGGAGGCAGCGAACACAGTTTTGGTATTCACGTCGCACAAATGGCCGGTATGCCGAAATCTGTTGTATATCGTTCAAAACAAATTTTGGAACAATTAGAAAATTCAAATAACAAAGACGATATAAATAACGATACATACAAAAAAATCGGCAAAAAAGTTGACGATATTGCAAAAACACGTGACGGATATCAATTATCGATTTTTCAACTTGACGACCCTGTATTGTCCGAAATCAACAAAAAATTAAAAAAAATAGACATTAATAAAATCACACCTTTGGAAGCACTAAATTTATTGGATTCAATTAAAAATATGGTTGGAGCATAAAAATTAATGTAAATATATTTTAAAATAATGACGATAATTATAAAACATATCAATTCTCGTCATTATTTATTTTTTAATCAATGTTTTTGTTGTTTTTTACTTAATTTGGCAATTTACTCCTTTAAAAAAAATGCCAATAGCCGCCTAAAAAATGCGAAATAAGCTTTTTGTATTTTGTTCTTTTTTATTTCAAAAAACCGTACTTATACACTTTGGGTTCAATTTTTTTTGCCAATACTTTCAGTGCATCTCGCAGGTTAGAAATCAATAAGTTATAAGTTTCATTACTACTTTTATT
>CAZBPT010000068.1:0-825 GCA_964493875.1 uncultured Bacteroidales bacterium
AATATTCGTATGTTGGGTATGAATATAATGATGGAGAATATGGCTATTTCTTAGTGGAAATTGGTGATAAAAAAGGTATATGCGATTTTACTGGCAAAGAAATCCTTCCTTGTCAATATGAAGGGGTTTATGTTATGAATCGTGGAACCATTCATTTAAAAAAGAATGGGGAATACGTTGAGACAGGCATTAAAATAGATAAAGGCTTATTATCTTCAGATAATAACTCTATTAATAATTATCAAAACAGTCAACCACAAAAAGATATTGACAGTGGATTAAAATTAGATGGTTCATGGAGTATTATTTATGAAAATGTAAAATTGGAAGGAAAAATAGAAAACAATAAACCGGAAACTTGGTTTAGTGGAACACCATTACTAAAAGTTATTATGAGAACAACTCCCTACAATGGATCCGGCGAATTAACGGGACATTTGTATTGTCAGTATCAAACAGATCAAATACAAGGAGGAAAGATAATAACAATTAGTCAAAGTAATATTCCTTATACAACACCTCCTGCTGGCACTTATTATGTTATATTAGGATTATATGAATATCACAGCGGAAATTATATCTTAGTAAATTATTTAACGTTTAACGGCACTAGAACTTATTATTCTTCAACAACCAATAATAATTACTATCAATCGGTTCAGCAAGATTACTCTTACTTGATTTCTCAGTATCAGTATTGGGAAAATATTGCACGTGATTATTATCAAAAATTAGGATATGAAACTGATGCATCACTACGGATGACTTATTTAAGCGGCTACAAACAAGCACAAGCACAAATGCAGCAAATTAGACCGCAGGCTG
>CAZBPT010000068.1:835-6000 GCA_964493875.1 uncultured Bacteroidales bacterium
AATTACAATATTCAGCAAAGTCAGTTTGAGTATGCACCATCTCCAAGTAATCCCGGAAAATAAAAAAAATAAAAAATATGATTTATGGAATTTTGGTAGCTTTGCTCATTATTATAATGGCAAATGTTATAATTAAGAAAAACAATAAGAAAAATGAAACTGTTCTTTCAGCAAATATCTTATCTTCTGAATATTTGCTAGAACAATTTAAAAACTATTGGGATAAAAGGAAAAAATGGGGTTTACGAGCTTTGTGGTTTTTTCTTATTTCAGTTGTACTCACTCCTCTTGGTATTTTAATCATCGATAAAACTCACGAAATACTTTTATATCAAGCTTTTGGCATGATATTCGGGATCTGTGGTTTGTTAAGCCTTGGAACAGCATTTGTGCTATTATTATATACTGCAACTGTGACTACAGCAATGGGAGAGACATATAAAAAATTGAGAGAGATGGGAATTTCGAAACAGGAAATTAAAAAAATTTTATCGCCTACGAACAAATGTAACATCATAACCCATTGATTCTGCATATGGGAAATTATACCAAACAAATCGAGATTGATTGAATTTAATAATTTCCAAATTATCATCAATAGAAAAAATCAAATCGTCATTGTCACAAAAATACGGTAATATCTTAACAAAATCTCCGTTCTGCACATCAAATATTTCTATTATGCATATCTCTTCTCCAAATGTGATAGTAGCATCAATTTCAACATTGTTTTCCATCCAGGTTGCATGCCAAATGCTGCCTTCAATATAAAATACCTCTTCGTCATCTCTTGTACAACTTGTAGATATCAATACTAAACTAAAAATAATTATCAGCGGTAAATATTTTATCTTTTGCATATTAAATTTTTTATAAAGATAGCAAAAATTTTTATTATCAAAAAAATTATCTTAATAATTGTACATTTCCTGTGTAAGTTTTTTTATTTCCATCGCTTTCGGTCAAAATAACAACGTAATAGTAAACGCCAATTTTTGCGTCATTGTTCCCGGAAATCTTCCCGTCCCAACTATTTACAATGTCATTCGACTCAAAAATTACTTCTCCGCTTTGTCCCATAATTTTTATGTTATAGTCCAGAAGAGAACCATCATAACGAATTTCAAAGTAATCTCCTACTCCATCTCCATTTGGCGTAAATACATTCGGAATATTTAAGTCGTTTGATGAAATAATAATATCTTCGGAATAATTACGATAACACTCATCGTTAATTTTTGCTGTTAATTTTACATTGTATTTTCCCGATTTATCAAATAAATGTAATAAATTATCAGTACTAGATACAAGTTCATCGTTTATCGTCCACAAAAATTCTACATCTTTATTTTTTTCAAATCCTTCATCATCTATTTCTGTGAAATTATTAAACGAATATGTAGATTTATCTATCAAACTTTTTTCTGATTTAAAATATGGTTTTAATTTCAAACTATCATAAACGAAAATAGTATCATTATAATAACACAAATCATTATATTTTATTGATATCGTATGAATTCCGGAATGAACTTTATCAAAAAATCCGGTTTTATTCACAAATTCATCATCCAACATATAATAATCCGGTGTATATTTTGAAAAATTTATTGCAATTTCACCGTTTGTACCGGAACAGTAATCGGCTTTTTGTTTTACAAAATAATTTGGTTTGCCAAAAACTTCTACCTCAAAATCTTTGCTGATACTACATGCTTCTCCGACAAGCCTCAAGGAATAATTGTATTTCCCTTGTTTCATATTTGCAAATTCAAAGTAACTGTTTGATCTCTTGATAAGGTCTGCACCATCAAATAACAATTGTAATTTATAATTGTGCGGATTATCTACAGTAATTATTAAATTTTCGTCATTACAAATTTTTTCAGATGAAAGATGAAATGTAGGAAAGCTTATTTTGTGATATTCTACCCAAACACTGTCAATATAAATATCATTTTTCTTTTTCTCACGATATTTTAATAGATAACTACCTTCTTTGTCCGCAACAATATTATATTTATTGCCTTTCGACAAAATTTTTAATCCTTGTGGAAGTAAAAGATTTTTAGCATCGTAATTAAAATTTGTTTCAAGAGACAATCCACATATCGTTGTGTCATTAAATTTAAAAACATCTTTAGTTATTATAGTAGTTTTAGGATTGTTACTGATAATTGCTTCTATATTATTTTCAATATTAATATTTTTATCGGCTACTGTATTATTGACTAATATTTCGTTTTTATTATTGTCGTTGTTGTTGTTATCGTTGTTTATTATCTGATTTGAATTATTATCAATGTAAGTAATTTGTTTTGTATTTGGAGTATCTTGATTTGTATTTTCGTTATTTAAGAGGAAAAAAGTCAAAGCTACCACTATCAAAACGAGAGATAGTGATAAAGTAGTAATCATTGCCAGTTTATGAGTTTCAAAAAAGCTTTTCTTTGGATATCTGGCTTTCACGGCATCAAAAACTTCCATAGGAGGAGTTTTTTGATAATTATATAGCTTATCTTTTATTATATCGTTAAAATCTTTCATAACTTTCTTCTTTCATTTTTTTACAGAGGCTATCTTTTGCTTTTTTGTAAATTGACCTAACTGTACTTTCTTCTATTCCTAATAATTTCGAGATTTCTTTTCCTTTAACACCGTCAACAGCGACTAAATTGAAGACTACTCTACTTCTGTCAGGTAATGAGTTCACCAAGGACAAAAGTTTTTCTACAGATAATTTTTGCAAGATATCCAAACTTTGTCCATCATCTTCAGTGATAGCAGAGTATGCTGTGTTGTCATAATATTGAACTTCAAAGTTTTGTTGTTTTTTTCTTAATGAATCTAAAATGCAATTTACAGTCAGTCTTCTACACCAACCTTCAAAGGATCCATCAAATCTGTATCTTTTGATATTCTCTATTATTTTAACAAAACAATCTTGCATTACGTCTTTTGCTTCTTCTTCGTTTTTTAAATATCTTAAACAAATACCATAAATCAGTGGAGAATAACGTTTGTATAAATCATCAAAAGCTTTTGTTTCTTTCTTTTGACATTTTTTTACTAAATCGTTAATATCCTCCATTTCATTATTGCCTTATAGACGTAATTATTTTATTAATGTTTATTATTTAATTTTTTTTTATTAAAATTAAATAGTTTTAGAGATTCTTGTTTTAATATTATTTTAGAATATAAGAATATCGACTAGGTTTTACAAAATAAGAATTTACAAAAAAACGAAACTGTATTAAAAAAGAAAGAGTTATGAAGTCATTTCGCTATCATCTCCATATTCTGCCATAAACGATTCTGCTTTAATAACCATGTTTTTTGAACCGGTAATAAAGGGCACACGTTGATGAATTGAAGTAGGAACAATGTCCAAAATTCTGTTGCCATAACCGTCAGTAGCTTTTCCGCCGGCTTGTTCAGTAAGGAAAGCTATAGGATTACATTCGTAAAGTAAGCGTAATTTTCCATTTGGAGAAGAAGCTGTTTTTGGATAAATATAAATACCACCTTTCAATAAATTTCTGTGGAAATCGGCAACTAAAGAACCGATATAACGAGAAGTATAAGGACGTTTTGATAAAGGATCTATTTCCTGACAATATTTAATATATTTTTTTATTCCCGTTGGAAATTTATAATAATTACCTTCATTTATCGAATATATTTTTCCATTTTCTGGAGTTCTCATAAATTTTGTAGAGATGCAGAATTCTCCGATAGAAGGTTCATAAGTAAATGCAGTTGTTCCGTAACCAGTTGTATAAACCAACATTGTAGAAGAACCATAGATAACATATCCTGCTGCAATTTGTCTATTTCCAGGTTGTAAAAAATCTTCTTGGGTAACTGTAGATCCAATAGGAGTTATTCTTCTGTAAATCGAGAAAATTGATCCTATTGAAACATTAACATCAATATTTGAACTACCGTCTAAGGGATCCATACACATAACATAATTTCCTTCAATAGAAAGTCTGTCGTCAAAAACAACGATGTCATCATTTTCTTCTGAAGCAACTCCGCAAACTATACCAGAACTTTGCATAATTCGTAAAAAAACATCATTAGCAAATTCGTCCAACTTTTGTTGTGTTTCACCTTGAATGTTTTGTTTTTCGTTACTTCCAAGAATATTTGACTCCAATCCTGCTCTATTAATTTTGCTATTAACGATTTTTGCTGCCAATCCTACCGACATCAATAATCGCGATAATTCACCCTTAGCATACGGGAACGCAGATTGTTCCTGTATAATAACTTCATTTAATGTTTGTAATTTAGTTTCAGCCATTTTTTTAAATTATATACAAATATAAAACATTTTATTTACAAAATTGCTTTTATATTGTTTTTGTAAAAAATTAAAAAAAATTAAAAAAAATTTGGAATATTCAAAAAAAAGTCCTACTTTTGCACTCCAAATAGGAACAGTTTGGTACCTTAGCTCAGTCGGTAGAGCAATGGACTGAAAATCCATGTGTCCCTGGTTCGATTCCCGGAGGTACCACGAAAAAACCGCTTTTCAAGCGGTTTTTTCTTTTTTATATTACAATATTAAACTTGCTTATTTTATCTACAGGATTTGTAATATTGCAAATAAATATTTGATTTTTAAAATTTTGATTTAATTTTTATTTATTGCTACAACAGGATTTAATGAAGCCGCTTTCCATGCAGGAATAAGTCCACTTAAAAATCCAACAACAGTAGAAATTAAAATCCCGATAAGAATATTTGAACCGCTCATAACCAAATTAAATTCTGTAACGCTCGACGCAATTGTTATTAGTATTTGGACAAATATCAATCCGACAATTCCGCCCAATAAACAAAGAACAACCGATTCACATAAGAATTGTAACAATATAAAATAAAATTTTGCTCCGATAGCTTTTTGTATACCAATTTCTTTTGTACGTTCCTTAACAGAAACAAACATTATATTTGCTATTCCAAAAGCTCCAACAATTATAGAAAAACCTCCGATTACAAATCCTACGGTATTTAATACTTTAAAAATAGAATCCATAAAACTTGTTAGCGTACTCGCTCTGTTAAGAGCAAAATTATCGTCATCTGTAACGGGAATTCGTCTTATTCCTCGCAACAAAACAGTAAGTTCATCGTAAAGTTCATCAATACTA
>CAZBPT010000069.1:0-5316 GCA_964493875.1 uncultured Bacteroidales bacterium
CCGATTTTATGTCGTGATCGATATTAAGTATGTTATTAGCGGGGTTGGGATATAGGTTAAAGCTATTTCTCGTGTTTTCACTTATTCCGATTTCTTCGTAATAATAACAAGTATTATAATCAGGATTTTGATATATCATTGTATCGTTTATATGAATACAAAGTAGCATAAAACATGCAAAATCAGGAGCAGTTGAAAATGGAAAAAATGAACCAAGAGTACTTCCTATACCTTCAATCCATGTCTCGGATCCTCCACAATCATCTGATTCATAAATATGCAATTGTTTTCTATAAGTATTGTCAATAAGGATTGAATCTACATTTTCAATTTTAACTGTTTTTAAACTTGGATTCTCAAATGGCCAAAAAGAATAAACAGAAACAGTATCTTCGGCATTTAGTGAAAAATCACAAATTAGTCTTTCTATTCCATCGGTTGTTTGAATACAGTATATTTTTTCATTTAAAGTATCTTCTCTCACAGCAGCAAAATATGTGGCTCTACTAAAATCAGCAACAGAATCCCAAGACTGCAGAAAAACTTTCTTATACTGTTTATTGGAAATAATTGTATCTCCTTGAAACCAAAATTTATAATTAGAAACAGAAAAATAAGCATTTGAATCCGGCAGAAAGTAATTTAATTGAGAATAGGAACTTAATGCAAATCCACAAAAAACTAATATAATCAATATTTTTTTCATAATCGTAATTTTTATTTTGTTAATATCATCCGTTTTGTATCTATAATAGTATTGTCTATTCCCACAATTGGGAATTATACCAATAAATATCACTTTATTCTAACTTTATTACTTCCTTTTTTAAAACTTTTGAATCGTAAACACTTGCCTTTAGTTTTTCTTCATACAAGAAAAATCAAAGTCGTTATATTATTGTCGTAAATATTACTAAATTAACAAATGATAGTATCTTTTCATAGTTAACTAGTAAAATTTTATACAAGTTAATTCTTTTTTTTATAAAAAGCAAGTTTTTATTAATTTATTTTACGAATTGCTATAATAGCGTGTACTAAACAGATTTTTAAGATATAATGTTTGTCGAAGTATAGAAAAAAACGTCGTAAAAAAAGTTAATAGCAGTTTTGAATCCTGATTTTGAAAATTAGAAAAAAATATTTTATAATTTTAAAAATAAAGTTAAATTTGTAATACTTTTTACATAGAAAAACGGGCCATCAATGGAAGAGAAAGATTTACAAGGCTATAAAGGATTAGCAAGAGCAATATTAGAAAAATATAATGCTAGAGTTTGGGGAGAAGTAGTTATTCAATCTACAAGAGGAGAATTTAAGGGACGAATATTACCAAGAGCAGAAAATACAGATGAAATTCATATAGTTGTAAAAGTAAATACAGGTTATAATATCGGTATTGATATAAATACAATTACAGACATTAAAGAAGTAGGATATAATGTAGCAAATTATGCTATTCCAGAAAAAGCATTTCCATATACAGAAGGATTACCTCATGTTAAATTATTAGGTACTGGTGGAACAATAGCATCTCGATTAGATTATAGAACAGGTGCTGTAATTCCGGCATTTTCTCCAGGCGAACTTTACGGAGCTGTTCCTGAATTAGCCGACATTTGCAATCTTGACACAGAAAAAGTATTCGCTGTTTTTAGTGAGAATATGGGTCCGGAACAATATGTTGCTTTGGCAAAACAAATTGGTAAAGAAATTGAGAATGGCATCCAAGGTATAGTTATCGGGCACGGAACCGACACACTTCACCACACAGGAGCTGCATTGTCTTTTATGTGCCAGAATCTTCCTGTTCCTGTTGTTTTAGTTGGATCACAACGTTCTTCTGACCGTCCAAGTTCTGACGCAGCATTAAATCTTATGCACGCAATGACAGCTGCCGGACACGGAGATATTGCAGAAGTTATGGTATGTATGTTTGGTCCTACTTCAGACGAATACGGCTTATTACATAAAGGAACACGTGTAAGAAAAATGCACTCTTCATACAGATCTACATTCAGAACAATCGGCGACACTCCATTGGCAAAGGTAACCCGTAAAGGAGTAACTCCGATAAAAAAGACATATAATCCAAGAAGAAACGACAGAGACGTAATAATAAAACCATACTTTTCAGATAAAGTTACAATGATTTATTATTATACAGGAATGAAACCCGATGTAATTGATGCTATTGTAGAAAAAGGATACAAAGGAATTGTTTTTGTTGGTACAGGTTTGGGACACGTTAATAAACTTATATATCCTGCAATACGCAGGGCTCAAGCAGCGGGAGTTCATATGTATATGACGCTTCAAACTATTTGGGGATATGTTCAAATGTACGTTTACGACACAGGTAGAGATATGATGGCAATGGGAATAATTCCTGCAGGAAATATGCTCCCCGAAGTTGCTTATATAAAATTAGGCTGGGCATTAGGGCAAACAGAAGACCCAGAAGAAGTAAAAAGAATAATGCTCACCCCAATAAATGATGAAATTACAGAAAGAGAACCATACAACGGCTACTTAGTTTATCAAGGAGGGGTTCCTGAAGTGGAAGAATTTATTAAAAAAGTACATAAATAAGAACATTTATCTATTATTTTTTTGCAAATAGAAAAAAAAAACATAACTTTATAAAATAAAAATATAATAATAATATGGCAGATATAAAACCATCAGAAGTATCAAGAATATTAAAAGCAGAATTAGAAGGCATCACACAGCATTCTAATCTGGAAGAAGTTGGTACTGTACTTGAAGTTGGAGATGGAATTGCACGTGTTTATGGCTTAGACAACGTTCAGTCAAATGAACTTGTTGAATTTAGCAACGGCGTGAAAGGCATTGTATTAAACCTCGAGCAGGACAACGTTGGTGTTGTACTTTTAGGTCCAAGCGAAGACATTAAAGAAGGAAACGTAGTTAAGCGTTTAAATCGTATCGCCTCAATCATGGTTGGTGAACAAATGTTGGGACGTATTGTTAATACAATTGGAGAACCATTGGACGGTAAAGGCCCTATTGAAGGGGAACTTTTTGAAATGCCATTGGAAAGAATTGCTCCAGGTGTAATTTTCAGACAACCTGTAAACGAACCACTACAAACAGGTATTAAAGCAATTGACTCCATGACTCCTATCGGAAGAGGACAAAGAGAATTAATAATCGGCGACAGACAAACTGGAAAATCAGCAATTGCTGTAGATACAATCATAAATCAAAAATCAAATTATGATGCAGGAAAACCTGTTTATTGTATTTACGTTGCCATCGGTCAAAAAAGTTCAACAGTAGCTAATATTGCAAAAACATTAGAAAAATACGGAGCATTGGCATACACGGTAATTGTTACCTCATCGGCCGCTGATCCAGCTGCAATGGAGTTCTACGCTCCTTTCGCAGGTTGTGCTATTGGTGAATATTTTAGAGATACAGGTCGTCCTGCTTTAATTATCTATGATGACCTTTCAAAACAAGCAGTATCTTATCGTGAAGTGTCTTTGTTATTAAGAAGACCTCCAGGACGTGAAGCTTATCCAGGTGATGTGTTTTATTTACACTCACGTTTATTGGAAAGAGCTGCAAAGATTATCCAATCAGATGAAATTGCAAAAAATATGAACGACTTGCCTGAATCTCTAAAAGGAAAAGTAAAAGGTGGTGGATCACTAACAGCTCTTCCAATTATTGAAACACAAGCAGGAGACGTATCAGCTTACATTCCTACTAATGTAATATCAATTACTGATGGCCAGATATTCTTGGAATCAGGATTGTTCAATGCCGGAGTAAGACCTGCAATAAACGTCGGTATTTCTGTGTCTCGTGTTGGTGGTAATGCTCAAATTAAATGTATGAAAAAAACAGCCGGAACTCTTAAAATAGACCAAGCTCAATTCAGAGAATTGGAAGCTTTTGCAAAATTCGGCTCTGTAGATGCTATTACCGCTGCTACTATCGACAAAGGTAGAAAAAATGTAGAAATACTAAAACAGGAAGAACACCATCCGATAAAAGTTGAAGAACAAGTTGCAATTATTTTCTGCGGAACAAACGCTCTCTTAAAAGATGTCCCTATCGATAAAGTTAGAGAATTTGAAGAAACTTATATTGCTAACTTAAATGCAAACCATAAAGATATTATGGACAGACTTGCAAAAGGAGAACTTGATAATAGCATTAGCGATGTTCTGAAAAAAACTGCTTTAGAAATTGCAAAAAATTACAAAAAATAATAATTTATTATGGCAAGTCTAAAAGAAATAAAAAACAGAATAAGTTCGATAGCCTCCACAAAGCAAATAACTTCAGCAATGAAGTTAGTAGCTGCTGCAAAATTAAAAAGAGGACAAGACAAAATTATTCAGATTAGACCATACGTAAATAAATTCAACGAAATATTAAAAGAAGTAAGTTCGAGCGTTGATAAAAAACACGCTAGCGTATACAGCGAATTAAGAGAAGAAAAAAAAATCTTAATCGTTTTAATCGCCTCCAACAGAGGTCTATGTGGTGCTTTTAATAGCAACATTTGCAAAACAGCTTTACAATATGTTGAAAAAAATTATAGTGCACAATTGAAAAAAAATAATGTTTCTTTTTTCTGTATCAGCAAAAAAGCTAACGACTTTATTTCTAAACACAAACTACCGATTATTAAAAATGATGACACTATTCTTGATGACGTAATTTTTAATAACACTACCGTTTTAGCTGATTATCTTATGAACTCTTTTGTAAATAAAGAATTTGATAAAATTGATATTATTTACAACAGTTTTAAAAATGCAGCAGTATATAATCAAATTACTGAAACTTTTTTACCTGTTGCAGTAGATAATACAGATAATTCAACACAAAAAACACTTACAAAAACAGAATACATTTTAGAACCTTCGGTAGAAAAAATCATTGATGAAATGATTCCGAAATCACTTAAAATTCAATTATATAAAATAATATTAGACAGCTTTGTCGCAGAACAAGGAGCAAGAATGACAGCTATGCATCAAGCAACAGATAATGCATCTGAACTGATTAAAAACCTTACTCTTCAATATAATAAAGCTCGTCAAACTGCTATTACAAACGAACTAATTGAAATTACAAGTGGTGCTGACGCTCTAAAATAAAAATTAATAATTTAAAAAAATAGCAACCAAAACAAAAGTTTTGGTTGCTATTTTTTTATTAATTAAGCCGCTGAGTATTCCTTGTTTAATTTTTGCAACAGCGACTATAAAAAAGACAGCTACTTAGGCATTGTTCAACACAACGTACAAAAACAAAATAATAAAAAAATATATA
>CAZBPT010000070.1:0-5265 GCA_964493875.1 uncultured Bacteroidales bacterium
TTCAGTATCTAAAATATGAATGCGTAAATCTTTGCTGTAATTACCAAGACTTACTTTAAGTATTTCTGTGCCAATGTTTAGTAGCGTGGCGTTTTCGTTATTGAAACTTACTCTGCCGTTCGTTTCTTCCCAAGTTACATTGTTTTCAAGTCCTACGGTAAAATTTTTTGTAACGCTATCCACGTGGTTATAGTTGTTTTCGTCTTCAAAATCTAGATAAACCGGAGTTGCAGCCACTAATGCCATGCTGTCGTTTTCTAAACCCAATGGAATTGGGTAACGTCCTTCGGCGTAAGACCAGCCATCGCCAAGCATTGCCTGCAATTCGGGACTGCTGCCAGTAAGCTCTGATGTGAGCTTACCTTCGGCAACGCCCGAGATGTCGCCCATGACGGTTGCCGTTTGTCTTTGCATTTGTTTGTCGTAATAGTTGTTTGTAAACTCTGTGATTTGAGAAAAAGCACTTGTTGAATCTCCTAAAATACTATAGCCGGTTGTTTTGTTAAGATTCAAATTATTTTTAATTACAGCACAATTAGCATACTGAAAATTTATCCTTCCAATAATACCTCCTGTTTCAGTGCCACCCGTAATCTGCCCGATATTCATGCAATTAATAATACCTGAAGGTACACTATCATTATAATTAGGCAAAATACAAATAAGTTCTCCAACAATTCCGCCTGCAGTTTTTTCTCCAATAAGAGAGCCTGTATTTAAACAATTTGAAATAAGATTATCAGAAGAATACATAGCCGCAAAAATGCCACAAACATCTGTTCTTTTTGCAGTAATATTTCCGTTATTAATACAATTTACTATCCTCGCATGATTATTCTGCGAAAACGGACTTATCTCACAATAAGCAGCAACCCCAATAATATTTATATTGCCATTATTAATACAATTAATTATACCACCATCAGGCATCTCAATAGAAATAGAATTTTCTTCGGAAAATATGTATACAAAAATATTATTTGATGAATTTGTTGTAATATTGATATTTCCGTTATTTATACAATTTAAAATTTTACCGGCATTAAATCTATTTATAATTTCAACACTCGTGACAGAAGAGGTATCCGTTGTTACAGTCACATTTATATCTGAATTATTGATACAATTTTTAATAATCCCAAAATTATTCTCATTTAGTATTTGAACATAATCTTCAACCAAAGGCGGATTTGAAGAAAAACCGTGAGAAGGAATAATATCCAAATCTAAAGTAATATCGGATAAAATTCCTGTCTCTGTTATACAACAAAACAAACTGCTATTTGCAATATATCTGCCTTTAAAAGTAATTGAGTCCACATAACCATTTAAGTTTCTTATGAAATAATTTTCATTTATATCAAAAATATTTAAATATATAGTATGCCCTTTTCCATGGAAATAACCATAAAAGTCTCCTAAAACAGCTTCAGTTACAGAGTCGTTAATATCATTTTGTAGTTCAAAATTAATGTTTTGATAATAGTTAAAATTTGTATAATTTGTTCTGATAGAATCTAAATCTGCTAGTGTAAAAATTTTGTATGGGTCTTGCAGCGTGCCGGAGCCTTGCCATTGGGCATGTAAAAATTCTGTTTGAATAAATATTGCAAGTAATATTATTATAATAAGTTTTTTCATGATATTATTATTATTTTATAATTAATTTTTCGGTTTTAACATTTCCTTTGTTGTCTGAAATATTTAAGAGATATGTTCCTGCAGTTTTAATATTTATTTCAATTTCAGTATCGTTGTGTGTATTTCCTTCTTGTAGTTTTCTGCCCAAAACATCAAAAATTTTATAATTACAGACCTCCCCAAAGTTGTTGCAAATAAAAGATTTTTCGTATATTTTTATATTAGGTGTTATTTTAGTCTCTTTTTCTATTTGTTCAAATGCAGTGTTTTCAAGTTTTTTATTTTCAATTTTTGCTTTTAGTTCTTCATTTTTCATTTTTGGCAAACCGTCATCTCCGCATAATAAAGTATCATTAATTGAATATGTGGTTGGAGTTGACACACATTTTATGCGAGAACTATTGTAAGGAATAAAATCCAATGCACTAATTGTGTCATAACAATCACAAACAAAAGAGGGAGTTGTTACAAGGCGGTCAATATCACAAGTTTCATACATTAAATCGTTTATTTCTACCAAATATGCATCGCCTTGTGGTGTTGCTCCACTGGCATAGATATTATATGTTGCTTCATTAAAATTTAAAGAGCTTAAATACATTTGTTCTATAGAATAATATGTTGATGGCATAGAAGTTCCCCACCAATTTTCATCTCTCATTAATTTTACAATATAGTTTTGGGGGTTGGACAAATCAATTTGTGCAATATATCGTCTTTCAAAAGAATTATTATTTTGGTCAAAGCCATTATGATGACCTAAGACGTATAAGTTAATATAATTATGAGCAACATTAATAATATTTACTTTTTCAGGAGGAAATTTGTAAATTTTACTCCAATTTACTGCACCCGTTAAATAATTTACTTCCGATACCCAAAATCCGTCTCCAGAATTATCTCTTATGTCTTGTATTAAATAGGCTATTCCATTTGAGGAACCAGATAAAACATGCTTGTTTGTATTTTCAGACAATAAATAAGTATTTAGAGTGTCCTCAAGAGAAAGATATTTGACGGGCATTGATGGAATATTTGGAAGAGATGAATTATTTTCAATAGTTCCAATAAATTGGTTTGGTTCATAATTTCCTGAATTGCCACTAATAACAAACTTATTTTCGCTTTGGTCGTAACTTACTGAGGTAAATTTTAAAAGAGATTTTCTTATTCCTAGAAAAGTAAGATTGCCATTAAGGCTTCCTTTAATTCTTGCAAAAGCATCACCGTAAATAATTCCGTAGTTCATTGTTGATGCGGCGTTAAATCCATTTGCCCAGCATGCATCGGTAATTTGAGTATTGCTTTCGTTAATAAATGCCCAAATCAAAGTAGTTGGCGCATTGTTTGTAAAAAATATTTTTGCATAAATACCTCTCTTAGATGTTTCTTCAAAACCATATACAAAAATATTTCCTTCAGGATCGAAAAAACCGTCTTTCAAATAAATTTGCCCAATAGCGGGATTAGGAGCTATAGAAGGCATAGTCAAAGTAAAAGCCCAAATATTTTGTGGCTGTGGGGTGGGATAACTAAAATCCATTTGCATTACAATAATTTTGCCACTGTCATCACTCGCAACAAACCAAGTCTCTGCAGTTGCAGGATTAGACATGTTTACAAAGCTCTGAAAAAGTCTTCCTGTTGCTGATTGATATAAACTGTGGTAATCTTGAGAATATAAATTCTCAGTTAAAATCATACTTGATATGATTAAAAATAAAAATAACATTTTTTTCATGATATTATTTTTTTATTGGTTATTAATTATTTACAAGTTAGTTAATAATTTTAATAAAAACAAATTTATTTTTTATTTTTTTTTTTGTAAAAAATAAATTATTTGCTTGTTTCTCAGGAATGTTATCGGTAGTAATGAATACAAAAATTGAAAATTTTTCAATGTGGCACAGCAAAATCAGCCGTGAATTTTTCAATTAATTAATAATAATTACATTATCTTCTATCGCATTTTTTTGTCATTTTCAGGGCTGAATTTTTTTTTGGCTAAAACTCGCGAATATCCTAACAAATTTTGATAATAACTCCAAGTATTTTTCTTATATCTTTCTAATAATAATTTTTTCTTTTTTGTTGAAAAATACTAACTTTGTATAAAATAATTACAAATGAACCTATCATATAATTGGCTTAAAGAATATATTAATATTGAAGAAAATGTCGAAATATTATCAAAAGAACTAACATCGTTAGGTTTGGAAGTTGGAACAGTAGAAAATTTTTCATCAATAAAGGGAGGGCTAAAATCATTTGTGATAGGGAAGGTCCTTACATGTGAAAAACACCCCAACGCTGATAAACTTCATGTTACAACTGTTGATGTTGGAAGTGGACAAGTATTAACTATTGTTTGCGGAGCACCAAATGTTGCTGCCGGTCAAAAAGTCGTTGTGGCAACTATCGGGGCAACAATTTATTTGGAGGATAATAGTTTTGAAATAAAAAAATCAAAAATTCGTGGTGTTGAAAGCGAAGGAATGATTTGTGCAGAAGACGAATTAGGAATTGGAAAAAGTCACGCCGGAATTTTGGTTCTTGATGATGACGCTATTGTTGGAAGTCCTGCTGCTAGTTATTTTAATATTGAAAATGACACTGTTCTCGAAATAGACTTAACAGCAAACAGAATTGATGCTGCAAGTCATATTGGTGTTGCCCGCGATTTGGCTGCACTAAAAAATATTAAATATAATTACCCAAAATTATCTTCTTTGAAAAAAGGACAGAAAGAGCTTCCTATTTCTATAAAAATAGAAAATGCTGACGCTTGTAAGAGATATATGGGTATTTGTATGACTGATATTAAAATCTGTGAATCTCCTCAATGGTTAAAAAATAGACTTTTGGCAATAGGATTAACTCCAATAAATAATATTGTGGATATCACAAATTTTGTTCTTCATGAAACCGGTCAACCGTTACATGCTTTCGATTACGATAAAATTCTCGGACATGAAATTATTGTAAAAAATGTTGAAGAAGGAACAAAATTTATAACATTAGACGATAAGGAAAGAACATTAAGCAGCAAAGATTTAATGATTTGTAATGCTCAAAATCCTATGTGTATTGCCGGTGTTTTTGGCGGTAAAGATTCTGGTGTTTCTGAAAATACAAAATCTATTTTTATTGAAAGTGCATATTTCCATCCTACCTCCGTTCGTAAAACAGCAAAATATCACGGCATTTCAACAGATTCTTCTTTCCGTTTTGAACGTGGTGCCGATATCAATATTTTAGAATATGCTCTTTTGCGTGCTGCTTCTCTTATTCAGGATTTGAATTTTGGAACTGTTGCGTCTGAAGCTATTGATGTATATCCTCAAATTATTCCTTTGAGAAAAATTCCTTTCAATATCAACAAATCTAATGCCTTGATAGGGAAAAATATTGAAAAAGCTCGTCTCAAAGAAATAATAAAATTATTGGAAATCAATATTCTTGAAGAAAATAATGACGATTTGTTATTGGAAATCCCAAGTTATAGAGTCGACGTTACTCATTATGTTGATGTGGTTGAAGATATTTTAAGAATTTACGGATATAATAATGTTGAAAATCCTGCAAAAATAGAATTTAATGTAAATCATCATGTGGCAAGTA
>CAZBPT010000071.1:0-4782 GCA_964493875.1 uncultured Bacteroidales bacterium
TATTCAATGTCGGTTATTGTAGCAAGGGCTTTACCGGATGTACGCGATGGACTAAAACCAGTTCAACGCCGTATTTTATATGGAATGTCTGAATTAGGAAATTTTGCAAATAAACCATATAAAAAATCAGCGAGAATTGTTGGTGAAGTTTTAGGTAAATATCACCCTCACGGAGATTCATCAGTATATATGGCAATGGTTCGTATGGCACAAGAATGGATATTGCGATACAACCTTGTTGAAGGTCAAGGAAACTTTGGTTCTGTTGATGGTGACAGTCCGGCTCACATGCGTTATACCGAAGCAAGATTAAATAAATTGTCAGAAGAACTATTATCTGATTTAGACAAAGAAACTGTTGATTTAAACAAAAACTTTGATGATACTCTTACTGAACCATCAGTTATGCCAACGCGTATCCCAAACCTATTGGTAAATGGAACCAGCGGTATTGCAGTAGGTATGGCAACAAACATGGCTCCTCATAACCTAAGCCAAACAATAGACGCAATTATAGCTTATATTGAAAATGAAGAAATTTCAATAGAAGATTTATCAGATATTATTGAAGCTCCGGACTTTCCAACAGGCGGAATAATTTACGGAATTGACGGCGTAAGAGAAGCATATAAAACAGGAAGAGGAAGAGTAGTTATACGTTCAAAAACAGATATTGAAGTTAACGAAAAAGGACACGAAAAAATCGTTGTTACCGAAATCCCTTATATGGTTAATAAAGCCGAGTTAATTATTAAAATTGCGGAATTGGTTAATGAAAAAAGAATTGAAGGAATTTCAAATATCAATGACGAATCCGACCGCACCGGTATGCGTATCGTTATAGATATCAAACGAGACTTTTCTGCAAATGTAGTTCTTAACAAATTATTTAAACTAACAGCTCTTCAATCATCTTTTTCAATTAACAATATCGCCCTTGTAAAAGGTCGTCCACGTCTGCTTAACTTAAAAGAAATTATTCACTATTTTGTTGAACACCGCCACGATGTAGTTGTAAGGCGTACACAATATGAATTACGAAAAGCTGAAGAAAAAGCACATATCTTAGAAGGTTTAATAATAGCAAGTGATAATATTGACGAAGTAGTAAAAATTATTCGTGCTTCTTCAAATCAAGATGAAGCAAAAACAAATTTAATGGAACGTTTTGGTCTGTCTGAAATACAGTCACGTGCTATTGTTGCTATGCGTCTTGGTCAATTAACAGGTCTCGAACAGGATAAATTAAGAGCCGAATATCAAGACCTCTTGAAAAAAATCGAAGAATTAAAAGAAATATTATCAAATCATTCTTTGAGAATGAAGATTATTGAAAATGAACTTCGTGAAATAAAAACTAATTATGGCGATAAACGTAAAACAGAAATAGTTCTCGCTTCTGAAGAATTAAATCCCGAAGATTTTTATTCTGATGAAACTGTTGTTATTACTATATCACGCTTCGGATATATAAAAAGAACCCTATTAACTGAATTTAGAACTCAAAATAGAGGTGGTGTAGGAGCAAAGGCTTCAACTATGCGTGATGAAGATTTTATCGAACACATGTTTGTGGCTACTAACCATAATACTATCATGCTTTTCACTAAATTAGGAAAATGCTATTGGATAAAAGCTTACGAAATACCTGAAGGAACAAAACAATCTAAAGGACGTGCAATACAAAATCTTATTAATATTGATAGTAATGACGAAGTAAAAGCATTCTTAAATGTAAAATCTTTGACAGATACCGAATATATTGATAATTCATACGTAATAATGTGTACCAAAAGAGGAGTCTTCAAAAAAACATTATTAAATGAATATTCAAGACCTCGTGTAAATGGTGTGATTGCATTGAATGTTCGTGAAGGTGACGAATTGCTGACAGCCAATTTAATCAATCCGCTTGCTGAAGATGAAAAATTATTCATAATGATTGGTGCTGATAATGGTAAAGTCGTATTATTCCCGCAAAATATCGTTCGCTCAATCGGAAGAACTAGTACAGGTATAAAAGGAATAAATATTTCTAGTAAAGATACTGTTATTGGTATGATAACTGTACGTGAAGACCAAGAAATATTGGTGGTTTCAGAAAATGGATACGGAAAACGTTCAAAAGTTACAGATTATCGTGTTACAAATAGAGGAGGAAAAGGCGTAAAAACAATTAATATTACACAAAAAACAGGTAAATTGATTGACATTTCTGCTGTTAATGATAATGATCATTTGATGATTACAAATAAATCCGGAATGACCATAAGAATAGAAGTGGAAAAATTACGCGTAATGGGAAGAGCAGCTCAAGGAATTCGTTTGATAAATCTAAAAGATAATGACCAAATTGCTTCTGTTGCAAAAATTGCTGACGGTGCTACTTTGGACTCAAAAAATAATTTTGATGATGAGAATGAGGCTTTACAGTCAACAGAAATAGAAAACGAAATTGATATTATTGGAGATGAAGATAATAATGAAACTTCTTCACAAGATACTGATAATAACAATGATAATGAATAATAGTTAATTAAATAGTTAAATAATAAATTTTAAAGTTATGGTAGAAAAAAAGAGAAGTTCACAAGAATTTTTAGAACTAGAAGCTAAGTATGGTGCACATAATTATCACCCACTTCCTGTTGTAATTGATAAAGCAAAAGGAGCAAAAGTATGGGATGTTGAAGGAAAAGAATACTATGATTTCTTAAGTGCATATTCTGCAGTAAATCAAGGACATTGCCACCCAAAAATTATTAAAGCTTTAGTAGAACAATCTGAAAAAGTAACTCTTACTTCAAGAGCTTTTTATAATTCTGTTTTAGGAGATTATGAAAAATATGTTACTGAATATTTTGGTTATGACAAAGTATTACCAATGAATAGTGGTGCTGAAGCAGATGAAACCGCTTTAAAATTGGCTCGCCGCTGGGCTGTTGTTAAGAAAAATATTCCTAATGATGAAGTTTTGATGATTTGCTGTTCAGGAAATTTCCACGGACGTACAATAACTATCATTACAATGTCTGATGATCCAGATTCTTACGCAAATTACGGACCATTAACACCAGGATTTATCCGCATACCTTATAATGATGTAAATGCATTGGAAGAAGTTTTGGAAAAATATGGCAAAAAAACTGCAGGTTTTCTTCTTGAACCTATTCAAGGTGAAGCAGGTGTTTATGTTCCTGATGATGGCTATTTGAAAAAATGCTATGACTTATGTAAAAAACATAATGTTCTTTTTATTGCTGACGAAGTTCAAACAGGTATTGCTCGTACTGGAAAATTACTTGCTTGTGACCATGAAGGCGTTCGTCCAGATATTTTAATTCTTGGAAAAGCATTGTCTGGTGGTGTATTACCAGTTTCTTGTTGCTTGGCAGATAATGATATTATGCTTACAATAAAACCAGGAGAACACGGTTCTACTTTTGGTGGTAATCCTCTTGCATGTAAAGTTGCTATGGCTGCTTTGGAAGTTGTTCGCGAAGAAAAATTGGCAGAAAGAGCTGAAAAATTAGGAAAAATTTTCCGCGATGAAATGAATAAATTTAAATCTCCAATGATTGAACTAGTTAGGGGTAAAGGATTGCTAAATGCTGTAATTGTTCGCCCACGTAATGGTAAAGAAGCTTGGGACGTTTGCTTAGAAATGAAAGAACAAGGCGTTTTAGCTAAACCTACTCACCAACATATTATCCGCTTTGCTCCACCACTTGTTATCACCGAAGAACAACTTCGTGATGCAATTGAAAGAATAAAGATTGCCTTTAAAAAATTTGAATAATTAATTTACGTTATACACTTAAATATTTTTATTTAAGTGTATAATTTTTTTATGATGATTAATTTATTATTAATTAATTTTAAACTTTATGATTTTATCGATATTGTAGTAATAGCAATATTGTTATATCAATTATATTCTTTATTAAAAGGCACAGCAGCAATCAAAATTGCTATTGGAATAATAATTATTTATATTATTTGGATTGTTGTTCAAGCCTTTCATATGGAAATGCTAGGCTCTATTTTAGGACAAGTTATTGGCGTTGGTATGATTGCCCTTATAGTTGTCTTTCAGCAGGAAATCCGTAAGTTCTTATTGTTGATAGGCAATAAATATCTTAGCGGAAATACGAAATATTTAAGCCATATTAAAGCTTATGGAGATTATTCTTCAGATGCTATAGATAACATTATTAATGCCACTGTTGACATGTCTTATGCCAAAACTGGCGCCCTTATTGTAATTGCTCGGAGCTCTTCTCTTAAATCATTTACTGAATACGGAGAAATAATTAATGCCGATATAAATACTCAATTGTTAAAACAAATTTTTTATAAAAACTCACCTCTACACGATGGTGCTGTTCTTATTGAAAAAAATAGAATATATGCAGCAAAATGTATTTTGCCCGTTTCTGAAAATCCTAAACTTCAACAAGAATATGGATTAAGACACCGCTCTGCTTTAGGTATGTCGGAAGTAGCCGACTGTATTGTCATTGTTGTTTCTGAACAAACAGGAAATATTTCTCTTGCTCATGATTCAAAAATAATGTTAGTGTCAAATAAAGAACGATTACAAAAAATTATTATTAGCTATTTAGAAAGAAAAAATACTGATTAATCTATTTTTATGTCAAAAAAAGTTTTTAAAATAATCGATATATCTTTTGGATGGGCAATTTTTATTGTCGCAGCTATTGTATATCTTATGACCATTGAACCAACTGTCAGCTTTTGGGACTGTGGGGAATTTATTTC
>CAZBPT010000072.1:0-4518 GCA_964493875.1 uncultured Bacteroidales bacterium
TGACTGACAGCCGCTCATATCTGTTGCAACAACGTTATATGTTGTTGTAGTTGTTGGCGAAGCTTGTAAGTGAGCTCCGTACCAAACACTGTTGTCAGAACCTGTCCAAACAAAGTCATACTGCCCTACTCCACCGGTTGCATAAACACTTGCATCAACTGATTCGCCAATACAAATTGTTTGACTTGGGATTTCTGTAAGATAAATTTGTTGTGGAGCATTTACAAAAGTTGAACCCACCTGCTGACAATTTTTTGAATCTGTAACAGTTACTGTATAAGTACCAAAACCTACTGCCAAAGAGTCCGAACTTTGACCATTTGACCATGAGTAAATATATTCGCCATTAGAAAAAGCAGTTCCTCCGTAAGCGAAAGCACTTACAAAACCGTCATTAAGTCCAAAACAAGTTGCGTCACCGTGATCTAACTCTACCAATAAAGTATCGGGTTCTGATATTACGAAATCTGTATTAGCAGTGCAACCGTAATAATCGGTTAAAGAAACGGAATAGGATCCTGCACACAAGTCACTCCAAACATTTGTCAAACTTGGCCAAGAATAAGTCATTGGCGGAACACCACCGGAAATATTTAAGACAACTTCCCCATTACAAATTCCATGACAAGGAACATCAGTAACACTAGTCGTAAGAACAATTGAGGGGCTTACAACAACTCTTGTCAATTGAGGTTGAGAAGTACAGCCGTTAGCATCAACAACTGTTACGTAATAATTAAAAGATTCGGCAGGAGAAATTTGGTATGTTGATGTATTTTGTTGAACTAACGGGTTATCGCTCCAATAATAGCGAAAAGGTGCAGTTCCCCCTTCGGTAAAAACACGAAGTATAGCTGAACTTCCTGCACAAAAACCTGTATCGTTTGTAGCTGTATAAGAAAAAATATCCGGTTCGCTAAGATAAACTACTGTATCTTTGGGGCAACCAAGAGAATTTGTTACTGTTAAACCGTAATTCCCAGGAGGCAAGTTATCTATTGTATCATTATCTGATGGAATTGACCATTGATAAGTAAAATTAGTACTATAACCATCGTTTGCATTTACAATAATTCTACCATCGTGCATGCCATTACAAGAAATATTATCTGTATCTAAGTCAATATTTATCAGAGGAGAATTTCCAACAGCAAAGTATTTAGTATCGGCACAACCTGTTACGTTATTAATAACATTTACAGAATATGAACCTATCTCAGTAATATTAATACTCTGAGAAATTTCTCCGCCTGGTGTCCAGTTAAATAAACAATCGTTAGGAGAACTGCCATCAGTAAAATTAACAGTTGCAGAAGCAATGAGGTCTTCGCACAAATATTGTGTGTAATTTACGGTAAAAAAACTGTTTTGTGAAACATTTATAGATGCGTCGGCAGTACATGTTCCGCTGGTAACGGTAACATGATAATTAGTTGCAGTAGTAATATTAATAATTGGAGTATGTTGACCTGATGACCAAGTATAAGTACATTCATTGATAGGAACATCAACTAGAGCAGTAAGGCTAGCATTGCCAGCACAAATACTCCCGGATTGATTAATGCTTACGTCTATTGAAGCTGTAGTAATTTCAAAATCGAATGTTTGAGGAGAGCTTCCAGTATCTACAATCGTAACAGAATATGTTCCGGCAGAAAGATTATCTACTGTAGGACCAACTACACCGTTGCTCCATGTAATAACCGGATTTCCGGAGACTGAGGAAATAATTTCTACAGAAGCAGAACCCAAAGATTGGCAAGTTGCATCTACATATTCAAAATTTACTTCCAGACTTTGTGAACGCAAATTTGATAACTGAAAACTATTGCCGGGATTTTTTTCAGCCCTAGCAAGGTTATTTGTAGCACTTGCAAAACTTACGTTTAACAATACGGTACCTACAAAAAACAATATAACTAATCTTTTTACAGTCATATTAAAAATATATATAGTATAATCAACAAATATAATATAAAAATTATGAATTTTCAAAATAAAGATATATTTTTTTTATAAAAGTTGCTTTTTTTATTTTTCAATGAATATAATATCAACATTAATGGAATTATAAATTGAATTTGGATTACTGCCATTTTTTCCTTCCGGAATATCGCTATTGAGCTTCTCGAAATACTTTTCCCAAAAGTCATTATTAGCATTGTTGCTTGAATTTTTGAATGTCATTTTAATGGGTTCAAAAATCCGATTACCGTTACTGTCTAAGAAATTTTGCTGAATCAATTCGCTACAATAATATTTGTCGTTATCGGCATCAAAATAATAGTCGTATTCTTTGCCAATAAGTTTTTCGATATTTTCCAGAGATTCTTTAATTATAGTATTATATTTTGTTTTTAATCTTCCAACAGTTATATGTTTCGAATTATTATAAAAATCAAAAAAACTTGTTTTTGTTACGCCTTTATCAGGAGTTGCTTCTAGTACAAAAATACTGTCATTTTCAATTTTTATGATTGCTACGTGAGAAAATGAATATTCAAAATCTTTTTTTGTTGAATTATTTACAGCTTTTTCAAAATCACTTTCATCGTCTGCAACAAAAAGAAAATCTCCATCACAATATTTATGAACTTTTTGAGAAAAACAAATAGTTGAGACAAAAATAAAAAACAATACTAAATAATTTTTTTTCATTTTTTAAAAGTATAGTAGCGCTGCATTAAAAAGCTGTAAACAGTAACAATTATTGTGGTAATGATTTTTGATACAGTAGCCCACCAACAAAAAACATCAACAAAAACATCCACCAAAACCAAAGTTAAAACAATTGAGCCGGCAACGGAGACTGCGTATCGGAACAACTGTACTTTTCCTCTTAAATACGACCCTGAAAAAGTGATATATTTTGCAAGTAAAAACCCCGTAGTAAATGTTATAGGAAATACTGCAATTACAGCTGCATTATGGGCTTTTATAACATAAAAAATTAAATCGACATTTTGTTTTTGAAAAATATAATTATAAAAAACAAAATATAAAAATGTATCAAAAAGCATATTAAGACCACCTAATAATCCGTAAGTGAAAATTTCGTATGGTAATAATTTTTTAAAAGGTACAAATTTGTACAAAAAATCAATTATTATTATTATTATTTTTCTGATATATTTCAATTTTTTTTGCAAATTTATAAAAATTATTATATTTTTAAAAATTAAAATGAAAATAATAGGAATTATATCGGACACACACGGAACATTAAGAAAAGATATTTTAGATTTTCTTTCAGATGTAGATGAGATATGGCATGCCGGAGATATTGGCTCTTTGGAAATAATTGACAAATTATCAAATTATAAGCCAAGTATTTTTGTATATGGGAATATTGATAATGCAAAAATACGTCTTGAAACAAAGGAATATGAAATTTTCATTAAAGAAGATGTAAAGGTTTTAATGACTCATATTGGTGAAATTTACAGCAATAATTATAATAAAATTATTTCAATTATAGAAAAAGAAAATATAAATCTATTAATTACAGGGCATTCACATATATTAAAAATCTATAGGAACCACAAATATAATTTTCTTCATATTAATCCCGGTGCTTGTGGAATTTATGGGTTTAATAATTTTGTTACTGCCGTAAAAATAACAATTGACAAAGAAAAAATTTCAGATGTCTTGGTTTATGAAAAACCAAAATCAAACTTATAACTGAAAAAAAACTTACCCAAACCTAAAAGTCAAAGGCAATAAATAAATTAATAAATAAAATTTTTAAGGATAATAATGTTAGAAATAAAAAGTATTTGCTACAAATTACTTACAAGAATAAATATTATTATTATTGCAAAAGAGAGATAAAAAAAAACGATTAAATATCAAACGAATGTTCGTCAATTTGATTTTCAATTTCAGTTGTTTCGTTTTCTAATGATTCATTATCTTCTTCTTTAGCAACGAAATAATCAGGTTTATGCTTTTTTATGTATTCAATAACAGTATCATAACCGTTAAGGAAATCGCTAAAAGCATCTTGATATAAATAGATTTTGCTTTTTTCGTATTTAACATTACCTAAATCATCATACACTTTTCTACTTTCACAAATTGTAAAGAATAAATCACCTTTGCGATTTTCACGCACATCAAAAAAATATGTTCTGCTCCCTGCCTTAATTGAAGTTGAAAAAACTTCATTTCTTTTACTATTTTCGTCCATAATGTTTATATTTATTTACAAATTTATACTTTTTTTTTAAATTACAGTGAATTTTTATTTTAAAATTTCAGCAATATTAAAAAATCTATTCCCTTTAATAACGTTACATATTAATAATATATTTTGTAAATTAGAAAAAAAATATTTTCTTTGTGCATTAAAAAAAAGAATGTCAAAAAAAGTTTTTAAAATTATTGATATATCTTTCGGTTGGGCAATTTTTATTGTTGCAGCGATAGTATATCTTATGACAATAGAGCCCACGGTAAGTTTTTGGGACTGTGGGGAATTTATTTCCTCTTCAAACAAATTACAGGTAGGACACC
>CAZBPT010000073.1:0-4101 GCA_964493875.1 uncultured Bacteroidales bacterium
TGTAGCCTACATTCGTAGGATATGTTCCTTGTGCTGTTAGTGTTATCGGGTCAGATTGACCTGTTGCATAATCCCAACAAAGATTTACATAATTAATTCCGTCTTCAAAAATCATTGCCGGTGTTGAGTTAATAATATCAACAGTTCTGTATGGACATTGGAATGTACAGGAAAGAGTTCCTGACAAACTTGCTCCTGCGACTGAAGACGTAAAAACAAAAGTCAAGCAACCTGAAGTATTTGCTGCTGTTGCCTGTGCTCCAATTGTACCCGACGTTACAGTACTATTCCATGTATTTAATAATGGATCTGCTGTTGTTGGTCCATCATAAATCAGCAAAGTCATACCTGCTGGAAAACTATACGAAGAAACAAACAATGAAACATGATGATTTAACGGGTCATTTGAACAAACTGTAACTTGATACGGAGTGTTTACCTGATAAGAGCCTATCGTAAATGCACCGCTACAAGTACTTATTGTTTGCCCATTATTACCCACAATGCTTACTTGAGCAAACATTGAACCTACTGCCATAAAAAGGGCAAATATGTATAATAGTAATTTTTTCATAACTTATTCTTTTGTTCTTTGATAATTATTATATCTCACTATATTTTCGGCCTCATTTCGAATGTCTTTTTCTGACCAAACCAATAACATTTTACCAGTTTTCCCTACTTTATAATAGGTATTCCAATTATAATCCAATTTTATATTATAAAGAAAAGGGTTGAAATTATTGATATCCTCTTCGCTAAGTTCATAATTTTCTATGACTTCACCCGTATTAATATCTATCTTTTTTAATTCTGTATACTTAATTTCTTTTTCAGGCAGGTCTTTAAAGAAACATGCACGTGTTACATACAGATTAAGATATTCAAACTCAACAGAATTATTCTTTTTTAGTTCTGTTAAAGTTGACTCGTCGTATTTTACCAATAATTTTTGATTAAATTCTTGTGCGAATGTAATAACACTCGTAAAGAAAAGAATAAAAACCAATAAAAATTTAATTTTTTTCATATTTTTATACTTTAATGTTTCTCATAGACTAAAAAAAGTGATTTTTGTGTATTTTTTAGAATTTATTTTTTATTTTTTTTCAAAATTTCATTCAAATTTAATAAATATTATTAATAATCAAAAATAAAAAATTAAAAGCCATATATTTTTCCGAAAAAAGACAAAAATATATTTTTCAAAACTTTCTTATCTTAATTATTGATTATAAAGATTAAAACCGTTTTTAAACGATTATAACGGATAATAAACGAATGTTAAACGAAACTAAATATTTAAAAACCGACTCCCCATTTCCGGCAGTATTAGTTTTGCAAAAGTTTTTCGCTGCTAAAAATAACATCACAGCAAAAAGCAAGAAAATATATGTTTAACATTAAAAATATTAATTATGAATTTAAGAAACAAAGTCCAATTAATTGGTAATTTAGGAAACAACCCAATGGTAAGGGTTTTTGAAAGTGGTAAAAAAATCGCACGTTTTTCTGTTGCAACAAGCGACATATATAATGAGGACGGTACTTTTGTTAAAAACACGCAATGGCACACAGTCGTATGTCACAATAAAGTTGCCGACATTGCAGAACAATTTTTATCCGTTGGAAGTGAAGTTGTTGTTGATGGGAGTATATGCACTCGCTCATACGATGATAAAGAAGGTAAAAAACAATATATCACCGAAATTATTGCAAACAGCATATTATGTAGAAATAAAAATAATGTTAAAATAAATTTACAACGTGCATAAGTAATTTAAAATTAGTGAATAATAAATTAATAAAGTATAACAAAAAAAAATTAATAAGATGAAAAACAAAAAAGATTTAATCGACAGAGAAATTAAAAATCAAGTACAATTAATTGGTAATTTAGGTCAAACACCAACGTTATCAAAAACATCAACAGGTAAATCGTGGGTAAGATTTTCGTTAGCAACAAATGATGAGTATCAAAATAATTATGAGAGAAAAAAAATTTGTTATTGGCACAATGTAGTTGCTTGGGGCGAAATGGCCGAATACATTTCAGATACATGCACAAAAGGAAAAGAGATTGTTGTTATTGGTAAATTGACAAATCGTGTTTATGAAACTAAAGAAGGTGATAAAAAATATATTACCGAAGTAGTAGCAAGTGATATAATTTGTGCAAATACAAACAAAGAAGAGAATAAAGAAGAAAATTAGTATTTATTTTTTAATGCTCCCTCCTAAGTTTTACAAAAAATGTGGTGGGAGTGTTAAAAATTTTATTTGTTTATAAAAATTTAGATTGTTAATTATAAAAATAGTATATTTGTAAAATAAATTAAACAATGGCAAAAGCAGATAATCAAGAAGAACAAAAGATAGTGCGTGAAGAGAAACTAAAAGCCTTGCAATTAGCAATGGGCAAAATCGAAAAAGATTATGGAAAAGGGTCTATTATGAGGCTCGGTTCACAAGCAGTAGAAGTAATGCCAATTATAAAAAGTGGTTCTATTGCATTAGATATGGCTCTTGGCGTTGGGGGTTATCCCAAAGGTAGAGTTGTAGAAATATTTGGGCCGGAGTCATCAGGGAAAACAACCTTAGCAATTCATGCAATTGCCGAAGCACAAAAAGATGGTGGAATTGCTGCAATAATAGATGCAGAACACGCTTTCGACCGCTTCTACGCCGCCAAACTTGGTGTTGATGTAGACCAACTGATAATATCACAACCCGATAACGGAGAACAAGCTCTCGAAATAGCTGAAAATCTTATTCGTAGCGGTGCAATTGATATCATTGTTATTGATTCTGTTGCTGCTCTTACTCCAAAAGCCGAAATTGAAGGCGATATGGGCGATTCAAGAATGGGGCTACAAGCTCGATTGATGTCTCAAGCCATGCGTAAACTTACAGGAACTATAAGCAAAACTCAAACTTGTTGCATTTTTATTAACCAATTAAGAGAAAAAATTGGTATAATGTTCGGAAATCCAGAAACTACAACCGGTGGAAATGCTCTAAAATACTATGCTTCTGTTCGTTTAGATATACGCCGTACTGGACAAATAAAAGACGGAGAAGATGTTAGCGGAAACAGAGCAAAAGTAAAAGTAGTTAAAAATAAAGTTGCTCCGCCTTTTAAAGTTGCCGAATTTGATATCATTTATGGTGAAGGTATTTCTAAAATAGGTGAAATAATCGACTTGGGTGTTGACCTTGAAATAATTAAAAAAAGTGGATCTTGGTTTAGTTATGGCGAAACAAAATTAGGTCAAGGTAGAGACTCTTTAAAAAAATTATTGTTAGAAAATATTGAACTACAAAGCGAAATAGAAAATAAAATTATTGAAGCTTTAAAGAATAAATAAAATACTTAATTATTTAAAATAAAAAAGAGCTATATGTAAAAATATAGCTCTTTTATTTTTTATCTTTTTTAAAAAATTATTTTTTTTCGCAAAGTTCGGTAAGAACGCCAAATGTTGATTTTGGGTGCAAAAAAGCGATGTCTAATCCTTCTGCTCCTTTTCTAGAAACTTTATCAATTAAATTTACTCCATTAGTTTCAATTTCTAATAATGTATTATTCAAATCATTTGTTGCAAATGCAATGTGATGAACGCCTTCGCCTTTTTTTTCAATAAATTTAGCAACAGGACTGTCTTCCGACATTGCTTCCAATAATTCAATTTTTGTTTCCCCAACCTTGAAAAAAGCAGTTTTAACTTTTTGGTCTGCAACTTCTTCTATTGCATAACATTTTAATCCTAATACTTCTTCATAATATTTTTTTGCAGCATCTATTGATTTTACTGCAATACCAATATGTTCTATTTTTGTAATATTTATCATTGTATTATGTATTTTTACAAAGTTAAAATAATTAAATGTATTTTACAAAAATATTTCAAAAACGACCTTTTCAAAAATATCTTTATGTTATTCTATGAAAAAATCAGAGTTTTTCTACAAATATTTTATTTTACAAAATTAATTTTTTATAAAAACAGCTAAATATATAAAGAAATTGGGGTTTAATATATTCTATTATTGCTATTTATATAATAATTTATAAAAAAATCTTGTTTTTTATAAAAAAAA
>CAZBPT010000074.1:0-4093 GCA_964493875.1 uncultured Bacteroidales bacterium
ATTTTTTTCTCTGCTAATACTATTTTACCATATCTTAATTCTGCAACACGTCCAAAATCTCCTGCTCTCTCTGCTCCTTCAGCTTCATATTTATAATTTTCAATATTTTGTTTTTCATGCTGTATTCCCGAAATAATTTCTTTTTCCAATTTCCAAGAAGCAACAAGTTTATTGCGTTCTTCATTTAATTCTTCAATATTTTTTTGTATAAAGTCAACTTTTTCCTTATCGTTTTCTCTCATAATCGCTGCTTTTTCAATTTCTAATTGCTGAATTTTTCTGTTAAGAACGTCAATCTCTTCCGGAACAGAATTCATTTCCAAACGTAATTTTGCCGCAGCTTCATCAATAAGGTCTATAGCTTTGTCGGGCAAATGTCTTTCCGTAATATATCGAGAAGAAAGTTGTACTGAAGCCACAATTGCCTCATCAAGTATTCTTACCTTATGATGATTTTCGTAACGTTCTTTCAATCCTCTTAATATCGATATTGAATTTATTTCATTTGGTTCGTCAACAGTAACAATTTGGAAACGGCGTTCTAATGCTTTATCTTTTTCAAAATATTTTTGATATTCATTAAGAGTTGTTGCCCCGATAGCACGAATTTCGCCACGAGAAAGAGCAGGTTTTAAAATATTTGCAGCATCCATAGCTCCTTGACTTTGTCCCGCACCCACTAAAGTATGTATTTCATCGATAAATAAAAATATTTCCCCATTACTGGAAACTACTTCATTGATGACTTTCTTTAATCTTTCTTCAAATTCCCCTTGATATTTTGCACCGGCAATCAACAACCCCATATCCAAAGAATAAAGTTGCTTTGTCTTTAAATTTTCGGGAACATCGCCATTTATAATTCTATAAGCCAAACCTTCAACAATCGCAGTTTTACCAACGCCCGGTTCTCCAATTAATATAGGATTGTTTTTTGTTCGTCTCGACAAAATTTGCAACACTCTACGAATTTCTTCATCACGACCAATTACAGGATCTAATTTTCCTGAACGTGCTTTTTCATTCAAATTTATTGCATAACGATTTAATGAATCATAACTTTCTTCAGAAGATTGAGAATTTACTTTAAAACCTTTTCTAAAATCTACTATAATCGCTTTCAATACTTTTGTATTTACACCATATTTTAGTAACAATCTTCCGATTTCATCTTTTAATTCTGTCAATGCCAAAAATATATGTTCATTAGAAATATATTTATCGTTTAATTCAGATTTGAATTTTTGTGCCGATAAAAATGTTTTTTCAATTCCACTAGACCAATAAACTTGAGTGGAGTCATTTTTAGGATAAGAAGATATTATTTTCATTAATTCGTCTTCAAAATTTGTTTTATTGATTTCCAATTTTTGAAAAATAACATCAGTAAAACTTTCTGTTTCTTTTAAAATTGCCATTAACAAATGACTTGTTTCTATTTGTTGATTTTGATTTTCCTTTGCAATATTAACTGCATTTTGCAGTGATTCTTGTGCTTTTATTGTATAATCTTTGTAATCCATAATTATAATTCTATCATTATCTTTAATTACAAAAACCTATCCGATTTTTCAATATTTCATAATACGTTCATTTACAAGAAATTACAAAAAACAACTATTTCCGCAAAAGCAACACAAATTACGACAAAACGACATGTATCATATAAAAAAGCAAGAAAAAAAATACATATATTAATGATTATCAAATAAAAAAGGCAATCAAACCGACTGCCATTTTGTCGGGGTGAGACGAGTTGAACGTCCGACCCCACGCCCCCCAGACGCGTACTCTAACCAAACTGAGCTACACCCCGAACTTTTTACAAAAATAACATTTTTTTTTAGTTTTAAAATATTCTTTTTGGTAAATGTTTAAAAAAATATTTTCTTTGTATGAATAAAAAAAAAATACAAATAATATGAAAAGAGCATTAGCACTATTATTAATTACTATTTGTTTGTTCAGTGGTGCCAGAGCAGACGAAGGGATGTGGCTGTTATCCTTATTAGGAAAAAATTATGAGCAAATGAAAGCACAAGGGTTCAAATTGACACCCGAAGACATTTATAACGTAAATAACGCTTCACTAAAAGATGCAGTTGTTGGTTTAAGTAACGATGGAAATCCATTTTGGCATTTTTGTACCGGTGAAATTGTATCAAACGAAGGTTTAATATTAACAAATCATCACTGTGGTTACGGAAAAATTCAAGCTCACTCCACAATAGACCACGATTATCTTGCAGATGGTTTTTGGGCAAAATCTAAAGAAGAAGAATTAGCAAATCCAGGTCTTTGTGCCGAAATTCTTTATAGAATGGAAGATGTTACTGCATTAGTTCTCCGTTCTTTAAATGATAAGATGACAGAAAGTGAACGTGAAGAAAAAGTCTATGAAATTTCTAAAGAAATCATTAAAAAAGCAGAAGATGGAACTTATTATAAAGCACAAGTTATCGATATGTTCAATGGCAACCAATATTTTTTATTGGTATATACTATTTACAAAGACGTACGCCTTGTAGGAGCACCTCCATCATCAATGGGAAAATTTGGTGGCGATACAGATAATTGGGAATGGCCTCGTCATACAGACGATTTTTCTATGTTCCGCATATACTCTGCACCAGATGGTTCTCCCGCAGGATATTCTGATAAAAACATTCCATTACAACCAAAACATTTCTTACCAATTTCTATAAAAGGAGTTGAAAATGGCGATTTTGCAATGATCATGGGATTCCCTGGAACAACAGAACGCTTTATTACTTCTTATGGATTAGAAGAAACAATGAACATAGTAAACAAACTTCGTTATGAAATTCGTGATGTAAAAGTAAATGTTCTTCGTGAAGAAATGGCATCTGACCAATCAATACGTATCAAATACGCTTCAAAATATGCTTCTTGTTCAAATTATTGGAAATACTCTAATCAACAAAATAAAGCATTAAAAAAATTACAAACAATTAATGTAAAAAGAGACATTGAAAATAAATTAGTAAATTACAATTCAAAATATAAAGATGTTCTTAACAATATTCAAAAGGCATATAATGACAGAGCTCCTTACAGAACAGCAGTTATGTATTTGATGGAAGGTATATTACAAGGACCGGAACTCCCTCTTTTTGCTTACCGTAATTCAGGTTTAGTTGATATTCTTAATGAAGGTGATCAAGAAAAAATAAAATCTACAATTGAAAAAATAAGAACTAATGCTGATGCTTTTTACAAAGACTATAATAAAGATACAGAAAAAAAATTGGAAAAAGCTTTATTTGAATATGTAAAAAACAATATTGACCCAAATTATCTACCTGATTTTTATCAAACTATTAATAAAAAATACAAAGGTAACATTGATAAATACATAGAAGACGTATTTAAAAAATCTATTTTTACATCACAAGAATCATTCAATTTATTTTTAGAAAAACCAAATGCAAAAACTCTTGAAAAAGATCCTTTAATGATAATAGGATTAAGTGCTTTTTTGAAATATCGTGAAGTATCTTTACTTGTTAATAACAGTGCTGAAGAATTATCAAAAGGAGAAAGACTATTTGTTGCAGGTTTAATGGAATTAAATCCTACAGAAAATTATGCTCCTGATGCAAATTCAACAATAAGACTTACATACGGAAATGTTGGTAAATATGATCCTCGTGATGGTGTAGAATACAATTATTATACAACCATTGAAGGTATTATGCAAAAAGAAGACCCCAAAAATCCGGAATTTGTTGTTCCTGCTTACTTAAAAGAATTATACAACAAAAAAGACTTTGGTGTATATACAAATAAAAATGGCGAATTGCCAACTTGTTTCATAACCAACAACGATATTACCGGTGGAAACTCTGGAAGTCCTGTAATAAATGCTAATGGAGAATTAATAGGTATCGCTTTTGATGGTAACAGCGAAGCAATGAGTGGTGATTTAGATTTTGAAGAAAATCTACAACGCTGTATAAATGTTGACATTCGTTACGTACTTTTCACAATAGATAAATATGCAGGTGCAGATAATCTTATTCGTGAAATGAAAATCGTAAAATAACTAGAACTTATTATAAACTAATAAAAA
>CAZBPT010000075.1:0-4004 GCA_964493875.1 uncultured Bacteroidales bacterium
AAAGATCTTCTCAAAACGTCTCTCTCTGTTTATCGTCTCTCCCGTTCGTTTTGAGTTTACAAAAGTACAACTATTTTTTTTAATTTCCAAACTTTTTTCGATTTTTTTTTTGATATTTTTTATTTTTTTTTTAATACGCTGAAATTTAATATTTTAATTTAACAAAAAAAATCATATAGATTCGATTATTACTAGCTATTAACATATTTTTAGAAGTAAAAAATACGTTTTAGAAATTTTTAAAGAATAAATTACTAACTATCCTTTCTTTTTTTTGCAAAAAATGAAGAATAAAATTGAAATTTTGGTAGTGTTTTTAAAAAGTAGTATTTTTATTTTAATCTTATTAAATAAAAAAAACAGCACTTATAAAAGTACTGTTTTCATAAAAGTCTTTAAAAAGGAGAACTAAATTGAAAGAATTCTAATTTCAACACGTCTGTTTTTACGGCGGTTTATTTTTGTATCATTAGAAACTGAAGGTTTATAAAATCCATAACCAACTTCAAGAATCCTATCTTTTGAAATACCTTTTTTTATCAATTCATAAGCAACAGCATCGGCACGAGCCTTTGATAAATCCAAATTATACTCAACTCCACCAGTGCTATCGGCGTGTCCTGACACTTCAATTATCATTTTTGGGTATTTCTTCATAAGTTCATAAACCTTATCGATTTCAGCATAATTTTCAGGGCTTATGGTAGTTTCTTCAAAACTAAAATAAATATCTTTAAGGACATCAGAAGTACCCTCAACAACAGGAGGAGAATCATAAACAATCTTTTCAACAATAACTGTATCTCTAACTGTCTCTATTGGAAGATCCTTAGAAATTGGGTAATGATTCTTTACTTTAATAATAAGTTTGAAAGGCATATTAAATGGCAGACTATCAAAAATAAACTCACCTGTTTCAGCATTTGTTTTTACAATTTTATTAATATCACCCTTTGGGGAAACTATTTGTATTTCAGCATTAAGAGGTTCTTTAGTTAAAGAATCATTAACAAAACCTTTTATAGAACGAGAAAAATCTGCCGGCAGACTATCACTATGAATATCATCAGGTTTTTCAGTTTCTTGTTCAATAATAGGATTATAGATAATTTTTTCCACAAGAATATCTTCGCTTGTAACAACTCTTGAAATTGAATTATCATCTTTAACTTTGACAAGAATTCTGAAAGGCATATCATTTGGAAGATTGTCAAAAACGAATTCACCTGTTTTTTTGTTTGTCATCTGCTTACTATACAACTCATCAGTTTTTACATTTATCAGTTGCACTTCAGCTTCGAGAGGTTTTTGTGTAATAGAATCTTTCACATAACCTTTAATTCTATTTGCATTATGTGTGAATGAATTATCATCAATGATTTCTGGTTTCTCAATTTTTTGCGAATCATCATTTCCAACACCAAAAGACAATCTCAACTTTATCCCGGCAGAAAAAAGAACAGCCTTATCCACGAAAGCCTTATCATTTGTTTGATTAGATACCAATAGTGAGTTTGGAACAAAATCATTTCCAATAAGCTGACCGCTAGATTGAGGGATAAAGTCTTGATTTTTTTTATTTCTAATATCTGAAATTCCGAAATCGCAATAAGCACCTATATATAAATTAATAGGTTTAGAGAAAGAAAATTTACAACCTGTTTCAAAACTAGGGACAAAAGAAACTTTCATATCCAGATTACTGTCAAATTTTTTATCGGGGAAATATCCAAAACCTGAAAAATGATTTGTAGTAGCTGCTGCATTATCAGGTTCATATCCAACAGTATTGTTTATTTCGGGATAATAAGCAAAGTTGTAAATTTCTGCATCTGCAACATTATACTTAGAAATACTATTTATAGGTATTCCTATTTTCATTCCGGCAATAAAATAATAATTATATTTTTTATTGGTAGTTTGAAATTGTAATCCGATGGGAATATTGATTGTAACTGCTTGAATTTCTTCAGTATAATTATATAACGTAGAAGTTAGGTTATACACATAACTATTAGAAGAAGAAAACCCGGATGTCAAGTAATAATCATCAGTTCTATCATTAGAATAAGCTTTGATGCCATCTGCAAAAATTTTTGAATTATAGCAGGAAGCTTCTGCCCCAATATTAAGACCTAAGTATTTATTGAAAAAGAAAGTAGCTGCTAAACCCGAATGACCACCAAACCGGACAGAGGAAGTTTCTCCCTGAAATTTATAAAGAACTTGAGAAAGACCACCACCGGAATACACTTGCAGTTCAATTTTTTTTTGAGAAAAAATGGAACCGCTGATTAGTATTAAAAATAAAGATATTAATATAATCACTACTGATATTTTTCTTACTGTATTTTTCATTTTGATATCTTTTATTATTCTACTACAATTTGATAATTATTATTTCTAACTTTAACCATATATACACCCGGAGCAAAGTTCATATTTATCACAATTTTTTCACCTTCAACACTTTTTTCAATAAGTTTTTCTCCCAATATATTATATATTTCTATATTTTCATTTTCATAATCGCCAGAATCCGAGCCTAAATCAATAGTTATTGGTGTATTCATCGTAACAGGATTTGGATAAATTTGTATATCATGATTTTCAGTAGTATATATTTTATCAGTAGAACGAATAATTTGTCCGCTTGATTGAGTTAATTCGAAATGATAAACTGCACCATCAATAAATACATCATCAATATTATTTCCTTTTGAATATGTATTTCCTTGTCCTAGAATGTTTCCGTTTTCATACCAAGTACAAGTTACAAATTCGATATCATTAAAATTCAATTGATTTAAATCTAATAAGAAAGTATTATTCCATTTAGAGATAACATAATCGTCCCAAGGTAACATAATAGAATCTACAGTGATAATAAATGAATAATTGTCGATAGCGTGATAATAGCACAAATTATCTTTATAACTAATAATATTGTAAGGATAATCACCAGAGATATTATTACTAAAGTACACAATATCATCAGTTGTATTAAGAATAATAGTGTCATTTCCATCGTAATAAGTTAATTCCCAAGGTTGATATCCATGAAATTCGAACAATTCAATTATTTCATCCAATGAAATATTTTGAGTTTCTGCTAAAACAATTTGCGGTAACGGATTAACTACAACAGTATAATTTACCGTTGTGCCAATACAATTAGCAGTTGCAGGAGTAATTAGATAATCCACAGACAACGGCATTGAGGTCGTATTTGTAAAAGGAACACCTATAATAGACCCTGAACCACTTGTTGGAGAAACGCCTAATATTCCGTAATCAATTTCAGTTGTCCAATGATAATCTACATTTAGATCAGATAAAATCAAATCTGAGAAGACATCACCCGAACAAATTGTATCGCCAAGCGATAGCAATGAAACTGATGGATAATCGGCTACATAAACATCCCAAACAGATGGTTGAATATTGGTGTTAGTACATCCATTATTATCAGTAACGTCGACAAATACAACATTGTAATCTCCAGGATCAGAGAATGATAATTCAAGATCTTCACCATTTAGAGAAATTGCCTGCATTTGAACAGCATTTTGATTATAATTAACAGTATATGGAGAATATCCATTTGCAAAAGACAATGTATTTGTAGTTCCAATACAAACAGTATCTAAAACATGTTCTATATTAATAATAGGTAAAGGATTTACATAGATTGTATATAATTCTGAACTTCCAATACATTCACCAATTATTGGAGTGATTAAATATGATAATTCGGCAGTTGAAGCTCCATGATTTACCAACTGAACTCCGACTATATTTCCTACTCCATTAGTAATTGACAAACCTGAAATATTTTCATCCAATGTTGAAGACCAAGAATAAGTAGTAGTTGGATCTGTAAATATAACTGAATTATAGATATCACCGGAACAAATTGTATCGGAATATTGTGATAGAGAAACAACTGGAATTGATAAATTTTCAGTAATATCAATTGATTCAATAGTTTCACAACCATTTGC
>CAZBPT010000076.1:0-3478 GCA_964493875.1 uncultured Bacteroidales bacterium
ATATTATTTTTGTTATACTTCATTTGCATAATATTTACAAATATAAAAAAATTATAGTAATTATTTATAAAAAAACGATGAATATTATTTTTTTTCGAAGAGAATTGAAGCATTTGTACCGCCAAAACCTGAAATCATTTTCAAAAAGGCTGTTTTGTCGGATTCCTGTAATTCTGTATTAATTGTAATATTTTTATCTACTCCAAGAGTTTCAAATCCTTTGCTTATCAATATTTCATTGTTCAAAAGCGCTCTTGAAGAAATTATTGTTTCTATTACTCCTGCAGTTCCTAGTGTATGACCGTAATAAGCCTTAAGGCTGTTTGTCGGAATATGATTCATTCCTGCCCTATCAATAGCTACCGACTCCATATTATCGTTATATGGCGTTGCAGTTCCGTGAGCATTAATAAAACTAATTTTATTAATATCGAAATCTTTTACTGTATTATTTATGCAAATTGTTAATCCATCTGCAGTTCTTGAAGGACCGGAAATATGATTCGCATCGTTGCAAATACTGTGATTTTTTATTATGATAGAATTTTTGGGAATGTCATTTTCTTCTGCTTCAGCATATATTATTGTTGCAGCCCCTTCTGCAATATTTAATCCTTTTCTGTTAATATCGAAAGGTTTGCAAATCTCATTTGACAATGCTTTAAAGGAATTAAATCCCGAAACAGTAAATTTTGAAAGAATATCAAAACCACAAACAATAGCATATTTATATCTTTTTGCCGATAAATTTCTATCTGCCACTATTTGTGCCACAATTCCCGAAACACAAGCATTACTAACTACTATTGGCTTAGCTTTATTATTAAAAAAATCACAAACAATTTCTGCAGTCTTCCATAAATATGCTCTTTCAGAAATAGGATTTACTCCATTTTCCAAGAAATCTACATTTCCTTTTGTTGTAGAAAACACAAACAAAACATCATCTCTATTTAATTGTAAATTTATTGGTTTTGCAGCCTTGTAAACTGATAAAATTACGGCTTTTTCTAATTTTGTATATTCAAAATCGTCCTTTTTTATCTTTGAAAATTCTTTATCCAAAATTGCATCATCAATTTTACCAAGACAAAAATCGCCATCGAGACCAAAAGGATTGGTGAAAATTTGTAATCCCGATTTTCCGGATTTTATGTTATTGAAATTTTCTTCTGTATCAAACCCTAATGCTGAAACAATATTATCAGAAATTTTATAAATCATTGTTTTGTGTTTTATCCCATGGTTCTTGGGTATTAATATTCCATTTTTTCTTCCATTCCGAAAAAAATTCCGGCATATTCCATATTAATTTATGCTCTAGGTCAAGAAAAACTTGAACAGAATAACCAGTAGCATATATAGAATTATCTGTTGGCGAATAAATTATATAATCAAAAATTATCTTTGATGAATTTGTATTTCGGAATGAGATTTTAATTTTTGCCGAATCTTTATAAAAAATTGCTTTTTTATAATTAAAATGCAATTCTACCAATGGCGCATAGTAACCATTTCCATAAATATCTAGATATGAGAAATTATACTCTCTTCCAAATTGTTCTCGAGCATCTTCAAAATAAAGTGCGTAATTCCCGTGCCAGACTACATCCATCGAATCGACTTCGCTAAAACGCGGACGAATATCCACCTCACTGCTCAGACTTCTTTCTTTTTCCATTATTACAAAAGTAATATTTTTATAGAAAACAATAAAATTATTTTTTTATCTCAAATAAATGTAGTATTTTTATACAAAATATAATAATTATGCAAAATAATAAAAATATTAATCCAAATGTTTTAGAAAAATTTCTACAAAAACCCTCGAGTTCTTTTACAAAAAGTGATATTATAAAATTTATAGTTGAAAATGACATCGAAATGATGAATTTTCGTTATGTTGCCGAAGACGGAAAGTTAAAAGCATTAAATTTTGTAATTAACAGTTTAGAACACTTAGATTTAGTCCTTACAACAGGTGAACGTGTAGATGGTTCAAGTATATTCTCTTTTATCGGAGCAGGCTCAAGCGATCTTTACGTAATTCCGCGTTATTCAACAGCATTCCTCAATCCTTTTGAAGAAACTCCAACTGTTGATATTTTATGTTCTTACTACGATTCAGAAGGAAAACCTTTAGAATCTTCACCGGAATATATATTAAAAAAAGCATACAATTATTTTAAAAAAGAAACTGGTTTTGTTTTTAAAGCACTAGGTGAATTAGAATATTATATCATCGCAGACAAAGAAGTTAATACTAATTTTAAAGCTGTTGACCAAAAAGGATATCACGAAGCAGCTCCATATACAAAATTTGAATTTATAAGACGCGAAGCTATGAGATTAATTGCTTCTTGTGGTGGAAAAATAAAATATGGTCACTCAGAAGTAGGTAATTTTACAGATGATAAATATTATTACGAACAACAAGAGATCGAATTTCTTCCTTGTGAAGCAGAAAGTGCAGTTGAACAATTGTTTATTTCCACATGGGTTTTGGAAAGACTTTGTAACGAATATGGTGTTGAAGTAAATTTTGCACCAAAATTAACAACAGGAAAAGCAGGTAGCGGATTACATATCCACATGTTGTTAGAAAAAGACGGTAATAATATTATGTTGGAAAATAATGCCATCAGTAAAACTGCTAAAAAAATGATTGCTGGTATTTTGGATTTAGCTGACGCTTTAACAGCTTTCGGAAACCGTAGTGCAGATTCTTATCGTCGTTTGGTTCCTCACCAAGAAGCACCAACATCTATTTGCTGGGGCGACAGAAATCGTAGCGTTTTAGTTCGCGTTCCATTAGGCTGGACTTCAGGTTATGATATGATTTTTGACGCTAATCCACAAGAAACAAAAGTTACTCCTAAAATCAACAGCAAACAAACTGTTGAAATTCGTAGTGGCGATTGTACTGCTGACCTTTACTTATATGTAGCAGCTCTTATCGTTGCAGCTCATCACGGTATCACAATGCCAAACTCTTTGGAAATGGCTGATAAACTTTATGTTAATGTGAATATTCACAAAGAAGAATTTAAAGATAAACTTGCAAGTTTAAACTCTTTACCAATAAATTGTGAAGATTCTGCAAATCGTTTAAATAACAAGAGAGAATTCTTTGAAAAAAATAATATTTTCTCCAAAGATCTTATTGATTATAATATTAAAAAATTGAAAAATATAAAATAATTTTTTTCAATTTTATACAAGAAAAAGCAAAATTAATAGAAATATTAGTTTTGCTTTTTTTATTATAAATACATTATTTTTTAGTTGTTTTTTCTTTTTATTTTTTATAAATTTGTATAATCAAAAAAAATATGAAAAAAATCCTTTTTACAATCATTTTATTTTTTACAGTTTTTCATTTTTCTTTCTCTCAAGATCATTCAAGAAATTTTACAATTGACGAAAATGGGAATTATGTAATTAGTGTTAGTGTTAATAATTATGAATTAATTAATAC
>CAZBPT010000077.1:0-3238 GCA_964493875.1 uncultured Bacteroidales bacterium
ATTATCGCTTATCATAAATGCAACAGAACTTTCTGCAGCATAAGAACCTTTTGTTAATGAATTCTTAAGAATATCTTCATTTATTTCGCCTTCTTTCCAATAATTAATTTTTTCCAACATCATAAAATAATTTGACGTTAGTTCGTCATGTGATGTTACTAAAGCAGAATGGATATCATTAAGCAAAAATTGAATGAAAGCATCATAAAGTGCCATATCAAAGGAATTTCCGCAATGAGAATAAGTGCTGTTATAACCATTACATTTAAGATTTATTGCGATTTGAGAACCAATAGTGTTATGTGTTGACTGCATAAAATGCGTAGGCGTAAGCATTTCCTCGTCATTATTGATCATCGCCAATAAAAATTTTTCTGTATTTTCAACGCAACCTAATCCCGTTCCTGATATTATTGCATCGGGATTCTTTATCCCCGAGTTATTTATTACTTCTATTGTGGTAGCTAATCCTCTTTTCAATAATAAACCCATCCTCCTACTTTCGAGCGGAGAAAAATATTTACTGTAATCGGGTTCTATTGATCTTACAAATTTTTTATTATGAAATATCGGCTCATAAAAAAATTCATCAGATAACGGTTTCTGATTTGAAATTTGAGATACAGCATTAATATATATAGGTTTCATATTATTTTTTGATTTTTTTAAATACACAAGAGCTATCATTACCACCGAATCCAAATGAATTTGTTATAAAAATATCAAATTTTTCTTTAAAAATGTTTTTATTGTTTGGAATAATGTTATGATTTTCCATTTTTTCAAAGAAATTGATATTTGCGGGAATAAAGTTATTCAGCATGGCAATTATTGAGATTACTGCTTCTACACTTCCTGCGGCACTTGTAGTATGACCGATAAAAGATTTTACAGAAGAAATATGTGGAGGGTTAGTTCCGAAAATATTTTCCACAGCTGTAGCTTCAGTATCATCATTATTATTTGTTCCAGTTCCGTGTGCATTAATGTAATCAATATCTTTGGGCAACAAACCGCTATTAGAAATAGCTTTTTTCATACATAATGTTGCACCTACGGCATCTTGTGAAGTTGCTGTTTGATGAAAAGCATCGCAAGTATTTGCATATCCCAACAATTCACATAAGACTTCAGTCTTACGCAAATTTGCTGCCTTTTCGGATTCTAAAATCATAAAAGCAGCACCTTCTCCCAGATTTAATCCGGCACGGTTCTTATCAAATGGGCTACACTGATTTTTATCTAATATCATTAAAGTATTAAAACCATTAAAATGGAATTTACTGATACTTTCACTTCCACCGACAATAGCAATATCTGCACGATTGCTCTTAATTAAATTTGCACCTAATATTATTGAGTTTAAAGCAGAGGAACATGCTGTTGATATTGTTGAAATAAAATCAAAACTGCCATCGTATTCTTCTGCAATAAGTTCAGCCGTTTTTCCGCAACTGTGAGCTTCTATGTAATTATCTTTAGAATTATCTGACGGATTTATAAAATCCAAATAATATTTTTCACTTCTGTCCATTCCTGCAACAGTAGTTCCAAAAATAAATGCAACTCTTAAGTCTTTTGTCGTCTTTGAAGATAAGTTTGCGTTTTTTAAGGTCTCACGAAGTGCAAGTCTTCCCAGTAAAGATGTTCTTGTATGAATATCTTTGGGATTCAATCCGAGCAATTTAATTAACTCTTCATTTGTATATTTAACTTCAGATATTGGTAAATCTTTGTGTTTTGTAGATAATATTTGTACTTTATCAATTGCAGTTTTGTTATCCAGCAATGATTTCAAAGTATCATCTACGCCAATACCAATTCCGGAGACTATACCTAAATTAGAAACAAATATTTTTTCCTGCATTATTTTGTCCTATGTTGCTGAATATATTCCGCCATAGTTTTTACAGATTTGAAAATCTCTTTACCTTGATTGGCATTTTCTAATTTTATTCCGTAATTTTTTTCCAATAAAACTATTAATTCTAATGCATCGATAGAATCCAAGCCCAAACCTTCTCCAAAAAGAGATGCGTCTTCGTTAATATCTTCTGGTTTAACTCCTTCAAGGTTAAGTACTTCAATAATTTCTTGTTTTAAATTTAATATTAATGCGTCCATAATTATTATTATATTTTTTTGAAAAATTTCACTTTAACGTCACAATCATTTTGTAAATAATTCAACCAGCAGCATATTACTGTATCTACCGATTCATTATCATTAAAAACATCTTCTACGCAATTAGAAATGATTTTTTCGTCGTATTCTTTTATTACGAAAAAAGAAGTTTCTGCTTGTATTTTATTTCTTATTGCAATTTCGCCTAATACTATATTTGCCAATGTATAAACAAAAACTGCAGGAGACGGAAAGAAATTATCTTTATCGGAAATTGTTTTTTGATAAGTAATATCATCATCCAAAGAAGAAACAGAATTGAAACCTATCAAAGAAATATTGTGTGAAACAGTATCTCTGTTGATATTCAATTTGTTAAAAATAATTTCACTCGCAAGAAATCCTGCTTTCGATAAATTATCCATTTTAAAAAATTTCAGATAATCTATTTTTAATGAAGCATATATATTATGAAGCCATGAATTTCCTTCTAATATCGGAATTTGCATTTCGACATTATTAAACAACAGTTTGCTGTTATTTATCTCACAACATGCTTTTTCTATATATTGCATTTTTTAAAGTTGCAAATATAACATAATTTTTCAAAAATTCATAATGATATGTTTTTTAATTAAAATGAATTTATTTATTATAAAAAACATATAGAAAAAGCTCTTTATCAGTGAAAAATAATTATATAATATTGGATTATTGCTGAAGTTATTTATTTAGTTTACTGTTTAACTTATATTTGAGTCATATTTTATAAGTAAAATTATTATATCCCTTAGTATAGTAGTTCCATTCCAAAGATAGTTCGCCATGAAGTCCTTTCCAAAAATTAAACTGAACACCAATAGGAATAATACTTATAAAATAATAATCCAAGTCTTATGTTGACTCAAACTCTTTGTCTTTATTTAATAATTTGTAATTGTTTGCTTTGGGTGCAATTTCTGAAAAGAAGATAAAATATCTTGTACCCAAATCTTTTTTATATGTATTTATTCTAAATGGATAAGTATATCTGACAAATCCGCCAAGTTCAAAAAAGTCGTGGTTTTTATATAGGCTACTATCAGAAATGTGATTACGATAAAGGGAATATTTA
>CAZBPT010000078.1:0-3153 GCA_964493875.1 uncultured Bacteroidales bacterium
CCTACACAAAGGAAAAAATTTTTGTGGAAAAAAGAGATGATAAGAGAAAGAAACAACATAAAAAATTCTTTTAATTTTACTTTTTATTTTTAAGTTATGAAAAAATTTTTTATTCTATTTTTTATATGCATCAATCTATTTTTGTTTTCTCAAAATGATGTTATTAAATCTATTCATCAAGAAGAGTTTGAATATTATAATTCAAAGAATATCACTGAAGAAGACTTTAGAAAATTTAATCTAAATAATGTTTCTCACAATAAAAAATCATCTAAAACTTGTACGTTAAATAAAGTCGTTTTTGGTTGGCATCCATATTGGATGTCGGGCTATGAGGAAAATTATGAATGGAATCTACTTAGCGATTTTTGCTATTTCTCTTATGTTGTTGACCCGGCTACAGGAAATGCTACTAATACAAATAATTGGGAAATTTCAGCTGCCGTTACAACTGCATTGTCCCAAGGTGTAAGAGTATCTCTTTGTGTTACTTTATTTTCTGACCACAGTACTTTTTTCGGAAATACAACGGCACAACAAACTTTGATAAGTAACCTGATTTCACTTATACAATCTCGTGGTGCTCATGGTGTAAATATCGACTTTGAAAATGTAGCAGTCGATAATAAAATCGCTTTTAATAATTTCTTGATAAATCTATCTATTCAAATGCACAACGCAAATCCTAATTATATTGTAAGCGTTTGTACTTATGCTGTTGATTGGAATAATTTATTTGACGAAAACCTTATAGACCAATATATTGATTATTACACTATTATGGGCTATGATTATTATTGGAGCGGTAGTTCTATTGCCGGACCGGTAGCTCCTTTATATACTTTCGATGCATTTGATTATAATTTATCTAAAACTATTTGTTATTATATTTCTCAAGGTGCAAGTAGAGAAAAAATTATTTTAGGTGTTCCTTATTATGGTAGAGAATGGAATACTGATGCCGAAACAATTCCTGCTAATACAACTAGTGAGGTGGCTACACGAACTTATTCTACTGTGAAAAATAATAATTCGGGAAATTATTCTACAAGACTTTATGATTCTGCTAGCGTTTGTCCTTATTATACTTATTTTTCTTCAAATTGGAGGCAGTGTTTTATTGATGATGAGGAAAGTTTATCTCTAAAATACGATATTGTAAATTTATATGATATTGCAGGAATCGGAATTTGGACTTTGGGTTATGATGATGGTTGTTCTCAACTTTGGGATTTAATTTCCAACAAGTTTAGCGATTGCGCGGCTTCTGTTTGTAGTGGAACTTTTTATGATAATGGTGGACCAAATCATAATTATTATAACAATGCAAATTATTTTGTTACACTTCATTCCGATTTAGGAAGTACAATAAATTTAGAAATTACAAATTTTGACGTTGAAGCAGGAAGTGGAAGTTATTGCAATTATGATTATCTTGAAATTTTTGATGGAAACGATACAACTGCAACGAGTTTAGGTAAATTTTGTAATACAATAGGAGTCCCTTCTGTTTTTACATCTTCAGGTACTGATTTTACTGTGAAATTTATTTCCGATAATGCTACAACGAAATCAGGTTTTGTTGCCAATTGGTCGTGTAATAATGTCGATTTGCCAACTACAATTATTCAGGCCTATGATTGGTATAGCAATGATTTTACTGCAAATTTTGTTGATGAGAATATTACAGAAACTGCTGAACGTTTTTATCAGATTTGCTATTATGACGGTCAAAATTGGCATGCAAATGGAAACTCAGGTTTTGCTTACGACGATTTTAATGAAATGAGCAATTGGACAAATACCAATAATTCCGGCAATTGGATTATTGAAAATAATACTCTAGTAATTTCTGATGAATCTGCAGGGAATTCACAATCATATTCAGTATTAAATCAAGATTCGGATGAATTTTTATATTCTTTCGATCTAAAATTAGAAGGTGCAGGCAGTAATAAACGTGCAGGTTTTCATTATTTTTCCGATGATACAACTGAAAATCGCGGAAACGGATACTTTATTTATTTTCGCTATCCCGCAGGAAAACTAGAGTTCTATAAAGTTATTAATGATGTTTTTTCACAAGAAAAAGTCGTTAATATTTCCATGACAGCAGATGTATTTAATAATATAAAAATTACTTACAACAGAATCACGGGTAAAAGTTCTGTGTTTATAAATAATCAATTTATTAGCGATTGGACAGACTTAAATCCTTATCAAAATGGAAATTACGTCTCTTTCCGTAGTGGGAATGCCATTGTTACTGTTGATAATTTACAAATATTTAAAATACGAAGCGATTCTGTTTCTGTTCTCGTTGGGATTGACGGTGATGCTATTTTTCAAAATACAAATTTCATGAATCCCGCATGTAAAATTTTTTCTTTAGTTATTGACAATAATATCCTCTCACAACTAAACAGTAAAAATATTAACATTGATTGGACTGCGGCTTTGCCGGTTGAGTTTATTTATGATGGACCGGTCGATGATATTGATATTGTTGAATCTAATACCGAAATAATCGCACATTGGTCTTCTGCTTTAGAAGAAAATTCAGATATTATTGATTATCAGTTTTCTTTGGGAACAACGCTCGGCGGTACAGAAATTCTTGATTGGACTTCTTCAGTAAATCAGAATTTTGTTATTGTTAGTGATTTGAATCTTCAAGAAAATATTATGTATTATTTTTCGGTGCGTGCAATAAATACTGTAAATCTTATTTCTGAAGTAAACAGCAGCGATGGTTTTATTTATGATGCGACTGCAAATGAAATTTTATTTTCTGATGACGGCATTTTAATTTATCCAAATCCTGCAAGTAAAGATTATATCAATATTTTTGTTCCTATGGAAAAATATATTGTCGTTGTTTCCGATAATAGTGGAAAAATTGTTTTTAAAGGAGAAAATAATAAGACTATTAATCTTGCTAATTTTAAATCAGGAATATATAATATTCAGGTAATTATTGACGAAAAGGCATGTAATAAAAAAATAGTCGTAAATTAATTTTTATTCCGGCGAATTACTTTTTTAATTGTTCCATAGCATAATAATATGCTCCAATGCAAATCATTTCGCTTGTATTATATTCAGAAAAAGTATAAGCCACGCGAGGCACAGCGTCATAAATTATTTCTTTGT
>CAZBPT010000079.1:0-3053 GCA_964493875.1 uncultured Bacteroidales bacterium
GTTTTTTCGATTTAATGAAATTGCCGTCATGCACTTTTACAAAAGCAGAATCGTCGGTTCCAGGTTCGGTATAGCCAGTAGTACGATGAGCTTCATCACAAATAATTAAATCGAATTCCGGGAAACCGTTATCTAGCAATGCTTTTTGTGCTTTTGCAATAACTTCAATAGATTGATAAGTTGAAAATACGACAGTCATTCCATTGTTTCCGGAATTTTTATAGTGTTCAAATTGTTTTAAAATATAATCAGGATCAGTTGAAGCAGGCCAAGCCAAATCGATTGTACTGGTTAAATCCTGGTCTGTTGTGCTTATCTTCTTTGTTATTTCTGGGTCGGAACAAATACAAATTGGATTTATGATTTCATCGGCTTGTGAAGTCCATTCACGCAATGTTTGTCCAATAAGAGCAATAGAAGGAACTAAGAAAAGAACTGTTCCTTTGTGATTAGTTTGTTTTTCGGCAATTTTCAAAGAAGTCATGGTTTTTCCAGTTCCACAAGCCATAATTAGACGGCCTCTTTCGTTTTCTTTGAAATAATCAACAACTTTATTGCGTACTTCTAGCACGTGAGGATAAAGTTTTTTCTTCTCAGTTCTTGCGTTTTCGCCATGAATACCTTTTTCAATTTTTTCCCAATCAACAGGAGCTTCAATAAGATTGTATAAGTTAATTCTTGTAACTGGCGGATTTTGATTGTTTATTGCTTCAATTGCATTTGGTCCCCATTTATTTGTGGTAGAAATCCAAAGTCTTTGAGCAAAGCTTATTGTATTTTGATTTTCGTCTTTAAAGGTTCTGCTCGAAGTAGAAAGAAAACTATCAACAGAAGGTTTGTCGATGATAGCCGTTTCTTGATAGCATTTACACTGAATAGCCCAATATTCATTATAATGAGTTAATGCCACCAAATCAATTCCAGTATCGATTCCTCCTAAATCATTTTTTGCAGGAAAATCATTCCATAACCAAACATTTTTAAATTGATTAGCATATTGCGGGTCAGTGAGTAAATATGCTTGCATTAAACGCTCAAATCGATTGCCTTTATCTCTTTCGGAGAAGGAAATTTGTCTGTATTTATTTAATATTTTTAAAAAGTTCATTATTTTGTCAAAATGTTTTTATCGTTAAAAATCAAAAAACTAAAATACTTTTTTAGTCCTGTATTAAAAATTCTCCGAAATAGTTTCAAGAAGATTTCAATGGTAGTTGGGTGGATTGGTTGCGTTTGCAAAAAGCAAATTGTCTGCTCTGCAGAGTCGTCTTTTTCAGTTCTGCAGAACTAAGCAATTGGAGAAAATAAAGATTAAAAATATCTTTATTTAATTAATCAATATCAAATTTTTCAGAAACGATTTTACCGTCAGAACGAATGAATAATGTATTTTCAAAATCTCCGTTTTCCATTTCTATTTTATAGTAAATATGCTGAGCTTTGTAGATTTTTTTTACATCATCAAATTTGTATTTAGCATTTTTACTTTCTGCAGTCTTTTTAATTTCTTCAGGAAGAGATTTTGCATCAATATCATGTTTTAGATAAAAAATATTGGCATCTTTATCCATAAGCATTTTATAATCTTTTGAATTTATTTCAAATTCAGCTTCAAAAATATCTCCGCCAGCTTCCCATTCAATATTTTTAGCTTCTGGAAAAGTCGCTAATAATTTTTCTTGTAAATTTGCAGCAGGTATTACATCTGTAGTTACTGCAGATTTATATTGTCTTAACATATAATTGCTAACATCAGCAGAATATTTGTCCGACATTTGAAGATTTTGAGCCACAATAGTTTGACTGGTAATTATTATAGCTATTAAAGCTAAAAAATTTATTGTTCTTTTCATATCCTTATGTTTTTTTATGATAATAAATACAAAAATAATAATATTTATGAAAAGATACAGAAAATAATAAAAATTATTTCAAAAATTCTGAGTTTTTTTAAAATAAAAAAAATATCATCAAAACTTAAAAGAATTTTTCGATTTTATGAATAGCAGAAGCGAGAGCAAAAAGTACTACTTTGTCGTTTTCCTTTATTAAAGTGTCGCCGGTAGCAATATAACTTTTAGCACCACGAACAATACCACCGATAATAATTCCGTTAGGGAAATCAATATCTTTTAATTTTCCTTTTGTAATTGGTGAATCTTTTGAAGTAACAAATTCTAAAACTTCGGCATCTGTTCCGGCAATCCAACTTATAGAAGCTACCTCTGCTTTCATTGTATGAGTGTAAATATAACTTGCAGTGCTCAACTTTTTGTTAATAATTCTATCAATTCCCATACGGTGAGCAATTTCGATATAATCGTTATTTTCTACTTCGGCAATAGTTTTTTTCACACCTAAATTTTTTGCCAGCACGCAAGCTAAAATATTTGTTTCCGAATGTCCGGTAGCAGCAACAAAAGCATCGGTTTTATCCAATCCTTCTTCCAACAAAACATCAAAATCAGTTCCATCTTGATTAATAATCATTGTGTCATGTAAAATTTCGCTAAGTTTATTGCATCTCTCCTCGTCTTTTTCAAATATTTTAATATCCATGTGTGACTGTAAAAACTGAGCCGCAGAAACCGCTACTTTATTTCCACCAAGAAATATTACGTTATCAATGTCCAATTTTTTTATTCCGAAAAGTTTCAATAAATCATTTAATCCCTTCGGAGTAGTTATTGCATAAGCAGTATCATTTGGTATGAGAATATCATTACCGTTAGGGATTATTGTCTTTCCAGCTCTAATTATTGCAATAAGACGGTAATCCTGAAAACTAGTTTTTGTTGAAATCTCTTTTAAAGACTTATTAATTAGAGGCGAGGATTCTTGGATTCTCAGCGAAAAGAGAGAGAGTTTTCCTGCCGAAAATTCAGAAATATCGGAAGTTCCAGTTTGTTTTAACACCCCGACAATTTCTTTTGCTGCAATGTATTCGGGATATATCATTTTGTCAATACCAAGATTTATAAAAGTTAATCTGTTCAATGGTTGTAAAAATTCCATATTGTTAATTCTAGCAATAGTTTTTTTAGCCCCATTTT
>CAZBPT010000080.1:0-2929 GCA_964493875.1 uncultured Bacteroidales bacterium
AAAAAAGGGCGACCATAATTGCCAGAACTGTTGTCGCCTGGGTTTTTGTGTCGATATATTTTCTCTCATTGCGCTTAACGCAAACCTTTCAAGGTCTTTTTTTACATCACGTTACGATTTTCTAAAAAAATTAATAACCGGACATTGAGCGGAGTCGAAATGCGCGGTTATTATTTTAAAATAGATTTTTTATTAGTTATTAGTTATTTTTTTTCTTTGGACTGCACAAGCCGAAACTAGCTAAAAATGCAGAACGTAACGATGTTCCTGTGTCTTCAGATTTGTAAATGGTATCAAGTTTTACTTTGTTATCTCTTACTACTATCAATCGAGGATTAAACAAACCGTCATGAACTGTGTTTTTCTTTATTGTTCCTAAAGAATCTATATAAAGATTTTTCATTCCTCTAATATCATATTTTCGTAATTCCTTGTTCATATAATCAATATTATCGTCTGACATGATTAAATAGAAAGGTAGATATTGCAGATCGGATTTCATTTCTGAAATTAAATTATACATAAAGTCGTTACAACCAATGCAACCTGATGTTGGATAAATAGTAAGAACAGTATAATCTTTTATGCTAATTTCTTTTTTTGACTTTAAAAAATTAAGAACAGAGCTATCTTTCTTTTCAAACGGTTTTTTAAGTTCAATCATCTTTTCTCTTCGAATTTTTATGTCTTTTTTGCAAGAATCTATGTATGACTCAAAATCTCTATCGGTTTTTATTAATTCATAATATGTTATTTCTATTGCAGAGCATTCGTTGATAGAAATAATACTTAACATATCATTTTTTGTAAAAGAAGATGGACGTGATTTGCAATAAATTTCCCCCAAATATTCAAATTTTTCATTTGCAATTATTGCTGAATACATTGGAGTTCCGTTGTAATAAAAATCATCACTATAGTAATTATCTAAAAAATATAATTTTCTATATTTATCGAAATGAACGTGAAGAAAACCATTTTTTAATTTATTGAAATGATATCTCGTTGGTTTTGCAAAAGGTTCTACACTATCTAACAATCTTGATTTTAATTTATGAGTAATTAATTTATCATTTTTATAATCCCACTCAAAGATATCTGACGAATAAAGATAACGAATCACTGGAAATCCATTAACAGATTCAGAGAAATATTTTACATTAAGACTTGTAGGATAGTAATCTCCTTCCTTAATATTTGGAAAACTGTTGGTATCTGAAACGTAAAACTTTTGTTCCTTAAAATTATACCTCATTAAAAAAGGAAGAGGATTATCGAGAAATTCTTTTGTTCCTAAGTCTCCGTTTTGTTCGGAAAAAGTTGTAAAAAACGCATTATTTCCAATAGCAACATCGAATTCTATTAAAGGTAATAATTTTTCGAGACCAATTTTATCAATCCATTTTGTATCAGCGACATCGAAACGAAACTTTGTTTTAATTTTACCGTTATAATCAATTAATTGCATTTGGTTTTCACTCTCATCTTCAATTGAAACGGGATAAAAACATTTATATAAAATTAAGATACTATCTTTGTTAATATAATAAAAACTATTCAATATTTTATTTGTATCAAGTATTATCTCGTGCGTTTTCTTTCCTTTATCAATGTCATAAAAAGAAAGTTTTTTACTATTAACACTAAAAACAAGGATATTTGCATTGTCTATTTCCACTAATTGGGAGTTATACCAGTAGCTATCACCTTCTTCTAATGTTATCACTTTCTTTTTTAAAATTTTTGTATCATAAACACTTGGCTTTGGTTTTTCCTCATTGCAGGAAAAAAATAAAGACGTTATTATTGTTGTAAATATTACTAGTTTAACAAATGATAGTATCTTTTTCATAGGTTTAAAGTTTATTTATTCTCAATATAATTTTCACAACGATCAATCAATGGCATTTTTTTTCCGTTTAAAATCGTGGATGACCACCAGCAATTATATCTGGCACCATCACAACAAATTTTGTCAAGAATTTTAACTCCATTTTCCATTCTATAGACTTCACGAAAAGTCCCGGTAGCTTGTTCACATAAAGGCTCGTTTGTATAACATGGATCATTGGGGTTGTTAATAAGAGGATTATCCAAATTTTCATTAACATCAATTAAATACATTAAATCTTGCATGTTATTCTCATTTATGTATAAATCGCCTTTTAATCCATCTTCATTTATCATACCAGATTTTTGCATTACCGGTACCCATTTTACATTATAAAATGCTTTATTATTATTTAATGTTTCTTTATTTTCAGCTATTTTTTCACAACTTGTTGCAAAAATTACTAAAAATGCCATCATGGCTATATAAATGTTTCTTTTCATTTTTTAAAATTTTTTAAATTTATTTTTTTTGCCAATTCATTATTTAATCTCTTATTTGGCATTTAAGAGAACGTTTTTACTCCAAAAACGTGTAAGGCAAATACCTATTACAAATAATTTGTTTCCCCCTCGCTTGTCGGCATCTGCACTGCCCAAACGAGGGCTATTAATCTAAGTTGTTTTTCCCAAGCCTCCAAATAGTAATTTTTTGTTTTGTTATATTAGATTCTTCGCATGTTTTTTGAAAATATAAGAGGAATTTTAGAGCTTGTTGTATATCTATATTTATTGGGATTTGCGAAATGTACAGACTGGGGGGGGGTAAGATATTGATAACCAGCAGTATACGCAAGTTTTGTAATTTTATTTACAAAGTCTTTAGTTAATATTGTGATTATCTTTTTCAAAGTAATTTGTAAAATTTTTATTCAAGGTAATTCTTTTTTTTATAAAAAGCAAGTTTTTTTGATATAATTTTTTATTAGTTATTTTTTTTCTTCGGAGAACACAAGCCGAAACTCCACAAAAAAAGGGCGACCATAATTGCCAGAACTGTTGTCGCCTGGGTTTTTGTGTCGATATATTTTCTCTCATT
>CAZBPT010000081.1:0-2787 GCA_964493875.1 uncultured Bacteroidales bacterium
CTATTCCTGATTTTGAAACTAAAATAAATGCTTTCATAAACAGCGACAAATATCCACTTACTCTTTCAATTACTTATCCGGCTACAGGTCAACATGGTGTTAATATTTTGTCGGACGAAGTAACTGAAATTCAAATGGTTGATGAGGTTCCTTTTAATGTTCATCTTAGCATGAAAGCGGAAGTTCCAGCCGGTTTGAGCCTTAAAGTTGTGCTAAGACGTGAAACATGGAGTAATAGTTATGCTCCTTGGGCTTCTGCTCCAGTTAGTGATGATAATTGGACAATAACTACTTACAATACAACTGCAAAAACTCAAGAATTTGAAGTAACAAATAGTGGTGTCGCAAGTGATATTTTGATAAGATTTAATAATTCTGATTTTGAACCACCAACTGGCAGTATTTTCATTGATTATTACGAAAATGGAGCAACAACACCTACAAAAACAAAAGAATTAATATTTAATGTTCCTGTACACGTACAACCAAGTAAATAAAAAATATTTTTCAATAAAAAAAGAACAAAATGCCAATAACATTTTGTTCTTTTTTTATTATGCTTTTTGTTATTGGAACAAGTGAAAATAATATTGAAAAAACTTTATAAAATAATTTTAGTTTTTTATAAAAAAAATATATAACTTGTAGAAAAATTACTAATTACTTTGAAAAAGATAATCAGAATATTAAATAAGGATTTTGTAAATTTATTTACAATGATTACATACATTGTTGATTATAAATATATAGTCTCCTATGCATATATACATTCTTCAGAAGAAATACCAATACATTTAGATTTGCAAAAAGTTCTAAAAATTCTCTCATATTTTCAAAAGGCAAGCGAAGAATCTAATATAACAAAACAAGAAATTAATATTTGGAGGCTTGGAAAAAATAATTTTGATAAATAGCCCTCGTTTGGGCAGTGCAGATATCGACAAGCGAGGGAGAAACAAAAAATGTAATTGCTATTTGCCTTTTACGTTTTTCGAGTAAAAGCGTTCTCTTAAATGCCAAATAAGAGATAAATAATGAATTGGCAAAAAAAAATAATTAATAAAAATTTACAAAAATGAAAAGAAATTTTGTAATATTATTTATCGCTTTTTTCATATTTTTATTTTCATGTAATGTAACTAAAAACAAAGAAGCCAAGCGTTGTGAATTTTATCTTATTGAAAAAATAAAAATTCCATTAGATAGTACAAAAAGTGGAATACCAGACATTTCTCTTTTCGACTACGACACTATAGATGATGTAATAACTTTAATATTGGTAATAAATAAAGACAGATTGGCTTTTTACGATATTTCAAAACAGATAGAGTATCATAGTGTTCCTTTATTAAAAAACAGAAAGTTAAATAATTTTGATTACATAAATAAAGACAGTATTCTTTTATATTATGAAAAGGATTATTATATAAATGGCAGTACAACATCGGATGACAATATTTTACAAATCACAGATTATTATGGAAATACTAAAATATGTGATTATTTATTTACAGACGACAAGGTTGATAAATCTGAAATACTTCCTTTCTCTATAAATTATTCAGAGAGATTTACTTCTGTGGATAATAAATATTTTTTCTTAACACATTCTTACGATTTAAATCCTTTGAGACAAGCAGAAGAACACAATCATAAGTTTCCTGTTTTTTGTTACTACGACTTAAATAGCTCCGAAGTTAAAGTTTCAAAATCGCTAGGATTTCCCTATACTGGCAACCAAATTTTCTATAATTCAATGTTTCAAAAAATACATTCTTGTATTTCAGCAAATGGATTGCCACTAATACGTTTTTTTTATTCTACTGATGTTTTTGAATGGGACTATAAAAATGATGTTGTAAAAAAGTATCAAATAAAGTCTCAAATTTTTGATACAGTTTATCCAATTTCAACTGTAACTTCAGCCCCTGAATCTTTGATGGCAATGTACTCGGGGATTTCATACGATCCTTATAATAAAAAATATTATTCAGATTTATTCATTACTGATTTTTATACCGCAGAAATAAACCTAATAACTGTAATTTGTGATAAAAATTTTAATTATTTGGGAGAAACAGCAGGTCTCGGTCTTTCAAGTATGCCGATTTTTACTAAAGATTATATTATAGATTATTGGTTTGAAAATGACTCTATAGTACTGTATTATAAAGGGCTAAGATATACCGACAAAGCTTTAAAACCATATATTGATTCGGTTAAAATGGAATTAAACAAAAATCGTATAAAAAGAGAAAAGCTGTTTGACGATTTTAAAAAGGAATACAAGAATGAACTTATCTCTATTTTAGATTATTACAAAGTAAGAAAAAATGAAAGCGATTATGCTTTATTATCTGTTTATGAACGGAATGGATACCATCCAAGTCAAAAAAGTATAAAAAATTTTATTTCTCAAAATAATGATATTTTTGCCGATTTGCCTTTTTTCTTAATTTTATCCGGAAATCAAATAGATGTAAAAAGATATGAAAGTATTGAAAATATAAAATTAGTTCAAGATACCTTGGCTATTGTAGAACATCTCGGCTTTATTGAAGGGAAAAATAAAATGTTAAGACCCCGATTAACTATAGTAAAAGACAACAAAATTGTTTTAGATACTATCTTTGATTCTTATGATACGGAATCGGATTTATTACCTAAACTCCCAGATAATCTTGGTTTTAAAGAAAAAAATAACTAATAAAATATAAAATTTAGTTTTTTTTAAAAGACCTTGAAAATTTTGCGTTAAACGTAATGAGAGAAAATATATCGACACAA
>CAZBPT010000082.1:0-2779 GCA_964493875.1 uncultured Bacteroidales bacterium
ATTTCTAATCTAAAGAAAACTGCTTTTGTCTTGCATTAAAAATTAGCATTTCATAAGACTCTGCACTTGGAGTAAAAATATATCTCATAGGATTTACAGCTTCGCCATTTTTCAATATTTCAAAATGTAAATGCGGAGCAGTTGACAATCCTGTATTTCCTACTTCTCCAATTTTCTGCCCTCGAACAACAACTTCACCTCTTTTTACCAATGTTTTACTTAAATGAGCATAACGAGAAGAAAGACCTCGTGTTTGATGGTCAATGATAATAGCAGTACCATATCCATCACCTCTGCTTCCGGAAAAGGTTACAACACCGTCACCGGCAGCAAGAACAGCAGAGCCTTTTGACGCAGTGATATCTATGCCTTTATGAAATTGAATAATTCCAAGAATAGGATGTAAACGATAGCCAAAATTTGAAGAAAAGCTTGTTATATTGTTAACATGAATAGGTTCTAATAGAGGAGCTTTTTTAAAATAATCAGTATTGTCCTTTAAAATTGAAATAAGTTCTTTTTGTGATTTTTCTTGTATACTAACTTTAGATTTAACTTTTTCAAGATTATTTCTTGCTTTTTCTATGAGATATGAATTAGAATACTCATTAAACTCTTTATACTTATTCTGACCTCCTGTTCCTCCTTCCCTTGTGAATGTCGAAATAGTATCTTTACCCAATAATGTTCTATAAATTTTATTGTCATTCTTTGCTAAAGTATCCAATTGAACATTTAAATTATTAATCTCATTTTCAATTTTAGACAATTGTTCTTTCAAGAAAACATTTTCTCTTTTGATATTATTGTCAACATATAAAGGGTACAACAAAGTGTAGAGAACAATTACAACAACAGCAGTAATTATTGAAACAATAAAATGTTTAAATACTTTTCCTAACGTTTTTCTTGCAGATCTGGGATCTTTTTCGTATTGTAAAGTATCAAGATTAAACTTGTATTTTTTTTCTTTTTTTAAAAAATGCACAAAAGTAATAAGTTCAAAAAATATACCAAAAATTCAACACTAAAAATTTTGGTGAAATTTATCGAAGGATAATTTTGCCTTAAGCACGTCCATTCCAGATTGCAATAAATTGCTTTGAGCTTGTAAAAGGTTGCTACTTGCTTGTGTTAATTGAAAACTAGAAACTACACCTTGGCGAAATTTTAGTTCTGTTTTATTATAAATTTTTTCAGCTAAGCTAACATTTTCTTTATTACTATTATATTTTTCTACTGCTGAAACAAAATTCAATCTTAATTGTTTGTCTTGTAAAGCAAGTTGCTCAGTAACAACTTCTCTATTATTTTGAATTTTCATTAATTGTAATTTTTGTTCTTGAACAGCGGTTGTTCTTGCTCCACTTGACCAAATAGGAATACTCAACTGCAAAGTGAATAGGTTATTAGGATTCATGTCAAAACTACTCTTTGCAAGTTTATTTGTATAATTATAAGCTGCCACTAACGTAGGAGCATAAGCCCAGCGTTTTAATGCAACTTGACGTTCATATAGATTTTCTTGTTTTTCCAATAATCTCACATTGATATTATTATCTAATTGTAATTGTGTATTTAGAGCAGTAGAGAGGTCAAAAGATTCGAATACTTTATCATATTCATCAGATAAAACAATTTCATCTTCGGGTTTTAAACTCAAATAAATTTTCATCATATTTAAGTTTAATTCTGCATTTCTTAGTAAAGAATTTTTTGATATTTCCAAAGAAGAAAGTGTCAATTTAAGTTGGTCTAAATCGGTTTCTTCAATAACACCTGTTCTAAACAACACTTCTGTTTGATCAATAGTTTGTTTAACGTTTGTAATATTAGCATCCAAAATGTCGATAGTTTTTTGAATAAGAAGACTTTGATAATAAGTATTAATAACATTTTCTTTAATATCAAGAACATTCTTTTCATTATTAATATTTACAAGCATCTGAGAAATTTTTTGCATTTGAATACCAGTAATATATTCGCCACTAAAAATCAACTGACTAACTTGTAATTTTGCATTTGAGGTATTATTCATTTTAATTTCAGATGCGCCACCTGATCCCATTGCTTCTTTAAGCAAATTGAGAATAACAAGGTCACCTTGATCTAACAAAGGAAATTGATCTGGTGGAATAGTGATACCACTTGATTGGCTACCAAAACTTATAGAATAATTAAAATAGTTTGTATAATCAATAGATCCTGAAACTTGCGGAAGACCTTTTGCTATTGTTTGCCACAATTGTCTTTTGGCTATTTCAACATCATAATAAGAATTTTTCAATGTTTTGTTATTTTCTACTGCGTATTCTTGTGCTTCTTTAATACTTAAGACCAAAGTTTTCTTTTCGCTTTGAGCATAAAATATCACTGGGAATATTAGTAATTGTATAATAAAAATTATTTTTTTCATGTTTTTTTGATTTTATGTTATTTGTAGTACAAAATTATTTATTCTCATTATTAATAACATCGTCCATAAATGCAAACTCTTTTTGAAAAGCTTTTCTTTTTCTTTTTCTACTTCCGGGTCTGTCGAGTACAGCATAAACAACAGGTATTACAATAAGAGTTAATGCGGTAGAAAACAACAAACCACCAATAACAGAAACACCCATCGGCACCCAAATTTCAGAACCTTCACCTGAACTTAAAGCCAGTGGTAACATACCCAAACCGGTAGTCAAAGCAGTCATTAATACAGGACGTAATCTTGATTTTCCACTTAAAATAATTGCTTCATAAAGAGGATATTCTCTATCTCTCATTAAGTTAA
>CAZBPT010000083.1:0-2666 GCA_964493875.1 uncultured Bacteroidales bacterium
CTGCTACAATAGCATAAAAATGTGTATTGCTCCAACGATTGCAATCGGGAGGATAAATATCTATTACTTCAATGTTTTTAAAACCGATATTTTTCAAAATTTCAACTTCTTTGTCAATATAACGGTAATAAGCATAATAATTTGTTTTTTGTTCTTCTGAAAAACCGCTTATTATAACATCTTCTTTAATTCCGAATTGACTTTTCACAATTAGTTTTCCTTCATTTCTTAAATATTTTTTATATTTTTCATATAAAGAAATAACTTCATCATTATTAAAATAGCAAGTTATTCCAAACATATTTACAATATCAAATTGTTTATCGGAAAAATAATCAACGACATCACAATTTACAATAGAAATTTTATCTGTTTTTGCAATGTATTTAGTAAAACTTTCAAACAATTCTACAGCTTCAATATGATTTACTTTTTGATAATATTTATTTATTGTTAAACCTGTGCTACTAGCCAAATCAAGTATATTGCTTTTCTCATTTGCATATTTCATAATAAAATCTGCATCCATCTGAGTAAAATCATTACAATTATTTACTTTTGCGACCAAAGGATTTGGGTTGTTTTTTGCTTTTTCTTCCCAATAACTAAGAGCATCTTTATTTTTCATTTCTTATTTGTTAATTGTCCAATTTTTTGTTATTTCTGTTACACGCATATAATCATCGTAAGTGTCAATATCGTAAGCTCTTACTCTGATACCACGCATTGGCAAATATGGTTCTAATTGATTAAAAACGTGATTGTGAGAATATTCTTCCAAGAGTTTTTCTCTTTTTATACAAGCGGGCCCTGTCCATTCGTAATCGCCACTTTCACGTGAAAAAGATAATACTTTTCCGGCATTATCAATTTTCACCATAACGGCTTCATCAGAGGTTTTATCGGCATAACAAATAAATTCGCCATCAGCCTCTAAAATTGTTTTCACATCATCAGGATGAACGAGTAAATCGCCGTCCCATTCAATACAAAAATCTCCGGCATGTCTTGCTCCTAGAAAAAAACTTGTTGCCGTTTTTGTTTCAAAATATCGGTGATTAAATACAAAAGTAACGTCTTCGCGATATTTTAGAACTTCTTTAATAACTTCATCTGCTTGATAACCAACAACAATACGTAAATCCTTAACAGATTTTAATAATTCCAACTGCCAGGAGATCAACGACCTTCCATTAATGTTTATTAATGCTTTTGTTTGTCCCAAACCCAACCGAGACCCCATTCCGGCACAACTTATAACAACTGATTTAGTTGATGACATAATGTTTCTTCTTTATAAATTAAATAATCAATAATTGGTAATAAACTCCTTGAAGGCTGATGTGTCATTCCTACAGCGATGGCAATATTTGCTTCTTTCATTGCTTCCATATCGTTATTACCATCCCCGATATATACAATAAAAGAGCCTTCTTCTCTATATTTTCTGACTATTTCTTCTTTTTTTATTATTTTGGTAATTTCTTTAACTTTATTATTTTCAACTATAGCATCAGAATAATATGTTTTGCAGCCAATTTTGTCAATTAATTTTTCTACCCAACAAAATAAATTTCCGGTTGTTATTATCGATTGTGAAGAATTTTTTTTGATAAATTCTACTAATTGAGGATATAATTTTACAGATCCCACAACTTCTGATACTTCGGTAACTGGCAATTTCCCGAGAATACTCACTCTATGTTTAAAACTCTCTTCAAAAGGAATAACCCCCTGAATTGTTTCTCGCGTAATTTTTTCAATCTGTGCTTCTATATTAAAATGTTTTGCAATCACCGGAAGTGTTTCTTCTGCTGTAATTGTGCCGTCAAGATCAAAAATAAATATCGTATTTTTCTTCATTTTTTATAACTTGATTCTGTTGCGATAGTATTATTTTTTTATTGAATTATTATTTAATCCTTAAAATTTTTATTGTAATAACTAACAAAAGTAATATTTTTTTCTTAATAATTCAAAAAAATATATAAAATAGATTCAAAAACAAAATGTGAATTTCCATTGCAAAAGTAAGAAAAAAGTTATTGCTGTCCGGTAAATATTTTTACTATTATTTTGCCTGATACAAAAGCAAAGCAACAGACTGCAAAAACTTTAATTACAGGACATTGAGCGAAGTCAAAATGACCGGTGTATATATTTTTTTACTTTTATTTTACCAGGTACAAATGCAAAGTAGCAAATGAAAAAATAACGTAAAATTTTCAAGGTCTTTGACGTATATTACATTTTTTCATAAAAAACATTTTTTTATTTTTTTCTTATAATTTGTATGTTTTTTTAACTTAAATTGACTTATTCGGCCTCTCAGAAAATAAATTTTGTAAAAATAAGATTCTATTTTATATTTGTAAATTGAAACTTCGGTTAATTTATTTAATTGGTGAGAACAATTAGAAAAATATTTTTTTTATTAATTTTTGTATGCATTGTTATCAATGTTTTTTCTCAATTTTATAATGGGCACCAAATGAATTTTGGGAAAAACCGTGTTCAATACGATAAATTTGAATGGTATTATTATCGTTACGATCGTTTTGACAGTTATTTTTATCTTGGTGGCAACGAATTGGCTATTGCTTCCGACTCAATTGTAAATGCAACGCTAAATGAATTTGAATTGTTTTTCGGTCAAAAAATATCTA
>CAZBPT010000084.1:0-1758 GCA_964493875.1 uncultured Bacteroidales bacterium
AATATATACTTATATTTTAATAGCAGATGGCAAAGCAAGTGAAACAAAACAAATGGTATTAACCAAATAAATATTATAATCATGCAAAAAAAATTAGCAATTATTATTTTCGCTTTATTGTTGATGCAATTTTTTGTATCTTGTGAAAGAAAAACTGCAGAAGTGAAAGCAGTTTTTACGTTGAATTGCGAAGACAATGAAACTTTGCCATGTATAGTGAATTTTGAAAATCAATCGTTAAATTCCGAAAGTTATTTGTGGAATTTTGGAGACGGAACTGTTTCGACAGAAGAAAATCCGAGTCATCAATATACCGAAAAAGGAGATTATAAAGTAATTTTAACTGCAAATAATAAAGCAGGAAAAGATACGGTTTCGCAAATGTTTTCAGTAAAAGATTATAGAGATAAATGGGTTGGCGAATATAAGGCGATTAGTAATGGACGTGTTTTATTATATGTAAAATCTTATATTATTACCGCAATAAAAGATTCTACTATCAGAATCGATATATGTAGTGTGTACCAAAAGCAACTAAAATTTGGTGAAGATTGGCATGCACTTGAATTAAAAGTATCTAAAGACGGTATCATCTATAATAGATATTGGCCGGATTATTCTTATTGTAATTATTATGGTTATTTTTATGCAGAAGATAGTGTAAAATTAACATATCCGTATTGGGATTTGGAAGGAGAAGGAGAAATAATATTTAAGGGTAAAAAAATAAAAAATTAAAAAAAATGATAGTAAAAAGATTCTTTTTATTGATAATATTTACTTTGAGCGTTTTTCTTGTTTATGCTCAGCATCCACCACAAGATAAAAATTGGGATACTCTTTATATGGATGATTTTAATTCTTTTAATACAAATAAGTGGCATAAGTCTGTTGGTGTTCATAATGCGGGGAAGATAAAGGAAGACGGAACTATTTTAGAAGAAATTACATTCCAAATTCCGGGCAATGTTTATGTTGAGAATGGCAAATTAGTTATAGTAACCAAAGAAGAAAACTCTCCATATTGCTCAGGGAATGGCAATGGCTGTAAACGTGATTCTAATGGTATTCATAGTTATACATCAGGTGCAATTGTGTCTAATGAATTGTATTCTTATGGAAATTATGAAATTTATGCTAAACTTCCTATAAGTTCCGGTTATTGGTCCGGTTTTTGGTTTTGGAATAATTCTCCTGATAATCAGACATCCAATTGTTGGTATAATGAAATAGATGTTATAGAATTAAATGGCGGAAATCCTAATTATATTCCGACAAATGTGCATTCTAAATTTTGTTGTCCACTCGATTCCTGTTATGACAATACAAGTCAATTAAGTATTTTCAATAGTTATGATACAGGTTGGCATTGGTATGGAATAACGTGGGATGCCAATAATATAACCTGGTATGTCGATAGAAAGCAAATAAGACGAATACCAAACAATGTGGGTGGTATTGGGATTAATCATGATATGTATATAATTATGAATTCATGGTTATTTCCTCCTGAATGGGGAGAAAATTTTGAAATGGATGATAATACTATTTTTCCTAATTACATGTATATAGACCAATTTAATGCCTATCAATTAACATGCGACAAAGGTGCCGTAGTTAATGAAATTCCAAATTATAATACATTTAATTATGGCATAAAAAAATCTATAAGTTTAAGTTCTGTTTCATCTTTGCCTTCCGGCCAAAATGTTTCTTTGCGTGCTACGGATTTTATAGAACTTAAAAACGGTTTTGAAG
>CAZBPT010000085.1:0-1699 GCA_964493875.1 uncultured Bacteroidales bacterium
TCAAAGTGATAAAAATATGTTTATTAATTTTGTGAAATAAAAAAAGCCAAAAACTATTGTTTTTGACTTTGTACCCGGGGCCGGGGTCGAACCGGCACGATATTGCTATCACTGGTGTTTGAGACCAGCGCGTCTACCAATTCCGCCACCCGGGCAAACGCAATACAAAAATACTATTTTTTTTTGAAAAAAAAAATTTTGTTTTTATGTTTTTGTGCTGCTTTTTAATAAGAATAAAGTTCTTACATCACATCAACGTCGATGTCAATTCTCAAATCTTTACTATCTTTTAATACAGCCTTGCAGTTTTCTTTTATAATTTTTTTTGCCTCTTTTATATTATCGTTTTTCCCCAAACGTAAATGAATGCGAAGAAAATGATAATTATTTATTTTGTTTATCAAAGGTTCACTAGGTCCTTTAAGTCTGTCGATAAATATTTTTCGTAATTCTTTTGCCAATTCTATGGTTTTGCCCAAAAGAAAATTTTTATCTTTACTTCTGAGTTTTATTTCTATAAACCGCGAAAAAGGAGGGTAGTTTAATAATTTTCTGTTATCATTTTCTTTTTTGAAAAATCCTTCATAATCGTTTTCCAATAAATGCTGTATTACAGGATTATTTTTGTTGAAAGTTTGAATAATAACTCGTCCTTGTTTTTCGCGACGACCAGCTCTTCCGCTAACTTGCATCAATAATTGAAAAGCACGTTCAAAGGCTCTAAAGTCGGGACGATTTATTAAATTGTCGGCATTAATTACTCCTACCAAACTTACATTTTCAAAGTCAAGACCTTTGCTCAACATTTGTGTTCCAATGAGTATGTCGATGTTATGATCTTCAAAATCAGAAATAATTTTTTCATAAGAGGCTCTCGTTTTTGCACTGTCATAATCAAGGCGTTTCATTTTTGCTTCGGGAAATATTTTTAAAAGTTCTTCTTCTACTTTTTCTGTTCCCATGCCACAAAAACTTAACTCGGAATTGCATTTTTTACATTTGTGAATAATATCGAATTTTTCTCCGCAATAATGACAATGCATTTTATTGTCAAATTTATGATATGTCAACGAAACATTGCAATTATCACAAGAATAAACCCATCCGCATTTTTTACATTCTATATATTGAGAAAAACCTCTTCGGTTTTGAAATAATATTATTTGTTCTTTATTATCCAATGCTTCTTTTATATGCATTAGTAATGTTGGATGAAAATGCGATGTCATTAATTTTCTGTGATAACCTTCGGCAGTATCGGCGATAATTATTTCAGGCAATTTCACGTTTCCGTATCTTTCTTTTAATTCTACAATTGAATATTTTCCGATAATAGTATTTTGATACGACTCCAAAGAAGGTGTTGCCGAGCCCAGGATAACATTTGCATTATGTATTTGTGCCAAATAAACTGCTGCATCTCTTGCGTTGTATCGTGGTGAAGAATCTGTTTGCTTGTATGTATTTTCGTGCTCTTCGTCAACAATTATTAATCCTAAATTATTGAAAGGAAGAAATATTGCAGAACGAACGCCAATGATAATTTTTTTATTCAATTTCAAAAGTTCCAAATAAACTTCCGCCCTTGATGTCATTGGATATTTACTGTGAAAAACAGCGATGTCGTTGCCGAAGTATTTTTCCAAACGATTTATTATCTGTGATGTAAGTACAATTTCAGGAAGTAAGTATAATACCG
>CAZBPT010000086.1:0-1624 GCA_964493875.1 uncultured Bacteroidales bacterium
ATCTGCCCAATAATAAATTTTCATAACTATTTGCTTTTTATAAAAAAAAGAATTACCTTGTATAAAATTTTACTAATTACTTTGAAAAAGATAATCACAATATTAACTAAAGATTTTGTATATAAAATTACAAAACTTACATATAGGGCTGGTTGTCAACGCTTTACCCCCCCCCCGCATTTCGCAAATCCCAATAATTTTAGATTTACAACAAGTTCTAAAATTTCTCTTATATTTTCAAAAGGCAAGCGAAGAATCTAATATTACAAAACAAAAAAACACTATTTGGAGGCTTGGGAAAAATAATTTTGATTAATAGCCCTCGTTTGGGATGTGCAGATACCAACAAGCGAGGGGAAAGTCAGAATATTTAGGTATTTGCCTTACACGTTTTTGGAGTAAAAACGTTCTCTTAAATGCCAAATAAGAGATTAAATAATGATTTGGCAAAAAAATTATTTTAAAAAAAATGAAAATTAAAATTTTATTTATTATTATATCTGTTGTTTGTAGCACAGCGCTATTTGCACAGTTGAAAGTTTTACCTAACGGAAATCTTGGGATAGGAACATCTTCGCCTACACAAAAATTACATGTTGTGGGAAATTCATATTTCACAGGAAATGTAGGTATTGGAACAAACTCTCCAGCTTTCAAGTTGGATACAAGAGGCGAAATTCGTTTCGGAATGTGGGAAGGTACCTGGGAGTCCATTCGAATAGATTGGCAAAGTGAAAATGGATCAGCTGCAATATTTCCAGAACAAAGTTGGTATTTACATTTAGGAAAACCCAACAAAGGTATCGGAAATATATATGTACATTGGTTACATTCTTACTTATTTTCATCAACTTCAGATGAGAAAGCAAAAGAGAACATCAATAAATTAGAAAACCCAATTGAAAAAATCAAACAAATATCTGGCTATACATACAATTATAAAACAAATATTTTTTCAGAAAGTATCCCCAAAGATGAGTTATCAAAACTAACTAAAATACAAATTGGTTTTTTGGCGCAAGAGTTGGCTACAACATTTCCTGAATTGGTAGTTAAGCCTGATACAAATAATGAATTTTATGAAATCCATTATGACGGAATGATACCTGTATTACTCGAAGCAATTAAAGAGCAACAATCACAGATTGATTCTTTGAAACAAGAATTGAGTTATATAAATAATACTAATCAAACAAAATCCGGAGAAAGAACCGATACGGATAATTCAAATAACGAATATAATTATTTAGAATCTTCTATATTATTGTACCAAAATGCACCAAATCCATTTAGTGAAGAAACAGTAATTAAATGTTTTATACCTCAAACTATTCAAAATGCTCAATTATGTATTTATAATATGAATGGTACATTAATGCATTGTATTCAGGTAAACGAAAGAGGAGAAAGTAATATTGTAATTCAAGGAGGGCAATTATTACAGGGTATATATACGTATTTGATTATTGCTGATGGTAGAGCAAGCGAAACAAAACAAATGATATTAACCAAATAAATATTATAATCATGCAAAAAAAATTAGTAATTATTATTCTCGCTTTATTTTTTATGCAATTTTTTGTATCTTGTGAAAGAAAAACTGCAGAAGTGAAAGCAGTTTTTA
>CAZBPT010000087.1:0-1549 GCA_964493875.1 uncultured Bacteroidales bacterium
TAGTAATTCAACGTTGCCGAGATGCCAGAGTAGTAATTGAGAATAAAACTTTCTCGGAAATAGAAGAAGGTTTATTGATTCTTATCGGTATATGCAATGAAGATAATGAAGAAGATGTTGAATATCTTACAAACAAAATTGTAAATCTTCGCATATTTGACGATGAAAAAGGAATCATGAACAAATCCATACTAGAAACAAACGGCGACATTATTACTGTAAGTCAATTCACCTTATTTGCAAGAACAAAAAAAGGTAATCGTCCATCATATATTGATGCAGCAAAGCATCATATAGCAATACCATTGTATGAAAAATTTGTAAATAAATTAGATTTATTGCTAAATAAAAAAACATCCACAGGGGTTTTTGGTGCAAATATGAAAGTTGACTTTTGCAATGATGGACCGGTTACAATTATTATTGACAGTAAAAATAAAAAATAATTTCAAATTTTGTTTGATGTTTAAAAAAAATTATATATATTTGTTAAAAATTTATTAAAAGAGGACAATAAAACGGAGAATGCCTACTGCCGAAAAAATGAAGGCAATTTTAATAAAAAAATTAAAAATATGAGAAAATACTTATTTATTTTACTAGCTGCATTATTAGTAGTAAATTTTACTGCTTGCAGAAAAGACGGTGTGTATAACCCTAGCAAAAAAATTAGCAGATTATTTTATGAAAGCTCCAACTCAGATGGAAAACAACTTAGTCAAATATGGTCTTGGGACGAGAATTTACTTAAGACTATTACTTACTCAGGTGGGGGCTTTTCGAACTTTGAGTACGATGGTAAAAAGCTTAAATCAATAAGAAATTCAAGTGGTTCTAGATATGACTTTACTTATGATGGAAGAAAAATAAAAAAGATGGAATATTATGACTCAACAAATAAATTGGCAGAAAGCTACGAATTTAAACATGACGGTAGCAAAATAGTTGAAATTATTTCTACGTCTTTTTCTAATTACAAATCAGAAACAGAATTATTAAACGTAATGAGTTTCCTTATTGGAGAAACACCTAGTAAATTTATAACAGAAACAACAAAAGAGCAAAGAGCTATTAGACAGGCAAAAGCTGCAAATATATACACAGTAAAATTTGTATGGGACGGATCTAATGTTGAAAGTCTTACTTATGAGATTAATGATGGTGGTTCATATTATTCTGAAACAATGACATATACATATGACAAAAAAACAAATCCATTTTACAACTCTCTATTTCATTTTTACATGTCAGACTGCCCACAATCCAAAAATAACGTACTAAGTTATACTTATTCAAGTTCAGACGGCGATTATGGATCGGGTAACTATTCATATGAATATGATGGAAAATACCCAATAAAACAAATGTATTATGGAACTGGTAGTTATTATGAATTTACCTATTTCGAATATGAAGATTAAATAATAAAAACAAAAAAAATAATATATTCAAATTTTTAATGGAATAACAAAACTGTTATTCCATTTTTTTATGTGTAGAATTAATTAAAAAAAGTATGCAGATATAAAAAAGCGTTAGAAAGTATTAA